>RGXB01000100.1 GCA_010029555.1 bacterium | reverse complement strand
TCTATGAATAAAGTGTTGCATACTTTAGTTTTGCTTGTTGTTGTTTTTATGGGCGCTATGGCTAATTGGTTTTTTACCTTAAGCCTTCCGCAAAAAGTTGCAACACATTTTGATTTTGCGGGTAAACCTGATGGTTTCATGACACTTCAGAATCATCAGTCATTTATCATTCTTTCCACGATTTTTTTTCCTTTATTTATGGTATTCATGGTTGGGGTATTGCCAGGCTGGTTTCCATCGCTGGTGAATATTTCCCACCGTGATTATTGGTTTGCTTCTGAACGGAAATCCCAGACACTTGGCTACTTATTTGGTATGGCATGCAAGTTGGGAGTCTTAATGGTTTTCTTTTTTGTTGGTCTTAATGTAATCATAGTTCTTGCAAATAGTTCAAAACCCGTTTTTATGCCAAAACTTCCATTTTTAGTTTTTACGTGTTCTTTTTTGGTCAGTATTGTTTTATGGGTTGTTATGCTTTTCATGAAATTTAGAAAAGTTGATCTTTTAAAGATGTGATTTTTTGTTGTTGGTTTTGCTTTTTTTGTTGATTTTTGATTTATAAACTTACTGGTTCACTGTCAAATCTTTGCATATTGCATTTGGTGTTTACATCTTTAGAGGGGCAATTTTATGTTTCGATTTTTAATTCTATTGTTTAGTGCCACACCCTTGTTTGCGTTGGAACCCGGTAATATTGTTGTAATTGCAAATAAAGATATGCCTGACTCTGTTTCTGTTGCAAGGCACTACGCATCGAAACGGAAAGTGCCGGATGAAAATATTGTTTTGTTAAGCCTTCCCAAGGGAGAAGATATTCTTCGTGGTGATTTTGAAGTTAAGCTAGCTGAACCATTACGGGAATCCATTAAATCAAGGAAGGATAGCATCAAGGTTTTATTGTGCGTGTATGGTGTGCCTTTAAGGGTAGGGGGCAAGGTTTTATCTGTTGATGAAAAAGCCAAGGCCGATGAAATTAAAAAATCGCTTGATAGTCAACGCAAAGAGCTTGAAGTTGCTGAAAAAGATAAGGTGGATAAAGATAAAATTGATGGTGTGAAGAAGAAAATTGCTGATCTTAATTCCCAATATCAATTTTCCATTGCAAGGGAGAGTATTGCTTGCGTTGATAGTGAACTCATGTGCTTATGGTGGAAGCCGTATGAGCTTAATCGCTGGCAACCAAATCCGCTTTATTGGAAAGCTCCCGAGGAAGTTAAGAATCGGTTTCCGGATACCCTTATGACATGCAGGTTGGATGGCCCTACTGCAGATATAGCAAAACGCCTGGTGGATGATGCCATTGAAGTGGAGGCAAATGGATTAAAAGGGAAAGTTTATTTTGATGCCCGGGGAATTAGTATGAATCCTAAAAATCCGGGCGATGCCTCAGGGTATGGTGGTTACGATGAATCGTTTCGAGAAGCTGCGGCGTTGCTTAAATCTGCAGGTATGGATGTTACTTTAGATGATAAGGGCGCATTGTTTGAGCCTGATTCCTGTAAAGATGCCGCTTTGTATTCTGGCTGGTATTCCCATGCGAATTTCATTGATTGTTGCAAGTATGTCAAGGGGGCTGTAGCCTGGCATCTGGCAAGTAGTGAGGCTGTAACTCTCCGTAATCCCATGAGTAAAGTTTGGTGCCCCAACTTGTTGCAAAAAGGCGTTGCTGCCACTCTTGGACCTGTTTTCGAGCCTTACACTATTGGTTTTCCCAAGCCTGCGGAATTCTTTGGATTTCTTGCTACTGGAAAATATACATTAGTTGAAACTTATTCGAGAACCATATATCTAACTAGTTGGATGACGGTTCTCGTAGGTGATCCGCTTTATAACCCATATAAGAATAATCCCATACTGAAAGAAGAAATGGTTTATACGAGTCCCAAATCAATACCTGGGAAATAATTTGCCATCCTAATTTTTTTGATTGGATTGCTGGGACTATTGAGGGCGATATTTTGGCGAAGTATGAATTAGCCGATGGTGGCATGCTTATATACGTTAAATCATTCCTATCTTCAAAAGTTGCATTTGAATATTTTGATGAAATAAAAAATTATTCTTCTTGGGCTCAACGGAAAGGAGTATTTGGCCATATGCAGCCCCGGCTTACCGCAGCTTATGGCGATACTGGAATTTCCTATACTTATTCGGGCACAAATAATAACGCCCTACCTTGGACTTCGACTTTATTGGAAATCAAACAAAAAGTTGAGAGAGTACTGGGTTGTTATAATTATTGTCTTTTAAATCGATATCGCTCTGGCGTAGATAGTGTTTCGATGCATTCTGACAATGAGCGAGGTTTGGGGCCTATTATTGCAACGGTTTCGTTAGGTGCAACCAGAATGTTTAACATCATTCATAATTCAACTAAAGAAAAAAATAGCTTTCAGGTTTCAAATGGGACACTAATTATCATGGCTGGAACAATGCAGGAATTTTGGAAGCATGAGATCCCTAAAACCAAAAAAATTGTTGGTGAAAGAATTAGCCTGACTTTCAGGTATATATCATAAATTCTTGGAAGCAGGGGTTTTGAGTAACCCGGCTTTTGTTAAATCATCTTCAGCTTCTGCAATTTTTCCAGTTGATTTAAGCAGTGCAGCTCGATTCATGTAGTATTCCGGATCATAGGGGTTTAATTCAATTGCGGCGCTATAGTCTTTGATTGCCTCCTGTATTTTTTGATTTTTTTCGAAAATTTTGCCTCGTAGATTATGGTCTTTTGATTCTTTATTGAGCGATAATTCAATGACTTTGTTGTAATCAGAAATAGCTTCTAGGTATTTCTGCTGAGTAAAATATAAATTCCCTCTCAATTTGTAACAATTCTTGCTGTTCGGGTCCAGTTCGATGGCCATTGTGTAATCAAGTGTGGCTTCATGAAATTTATTCTGAGTCTCAAATAATTTTCCTCTTTCAATAAAAGACATTTTATCTATTGGGTGGAGAAGACCCGATAAATAACACTCAATTTGAACATTATCGTTTTGGGGCTTAACCTTGTCTGGGTCCTTGTTTTTGCATTTTGCAATTTTATTAAAGGAATGGTACAGACCCTTCCTTAAAAAATTAATAAAAACATAACCTCTTGGCGAAAGATCCATTGCTTTGGTGTAATCTGCCATCGATTCTGGGAGTCTTTTTAGGGCTTCATTTGCTATTCCTCGATTTAAATATGCAATATGATTTTTTGGCTCAAGTTCGATTTGTTTTGAGAAGTCTTCTATGGCTTCAATGTATTTCTCTTGTTCAATAAATACCGATCCACGAAAAGAATAAGCTTCAAGGCAACAAGGGTTCAATCCTATTGCTTTTGTGAAATTGATGACAGCGGTGTTTGAAATGATTGTTAAAAATAAACCCATGGTATACCCGCCTTAAAATAGCGCTAATAACCCGGATTTTTATGACTAATTAATTATACGCTTGTTTTTATGTTTAAGTTTATTGGTGAATAAATTTAAGGTGTTTTCTTGCTGGAAATCAAATTGTTTCGTTTGTATAAACTGTTTTTTTTATCTTGTTCTTGCCTTGGGAAAAACTAAACTTCACTCATGTTTCGTAATTATTTTAATGATCTAGATTTGTACATTTATTCATTTGATGAAAGGTTTTTATGGGCCACCTGCAATTAAAAAGGAGAAGTTTTCTTAAGACCACCGGATTTCTCGCGTTTACCGGGGGTTTTTTGAGGGCTCAAGATATCGATGGTTTGCCGAGAAAAAGGGTTATTACCAAAGGGCCAGGTTATCACTGGTTTGGCTACTATGATAAACTTGAGTTTGACCCCTCTGACAGGTTTGTTTTGGGAATGAAGGTTGATTTTGAACATCGGTCTCCCAAACCGGGTGATACCATACAAATTGGCATGGTTGATCTTAAAAATAATGATAAATGGATCGCCTTGGGGACAAGTAAAGCGTGGTGCTGGCAGCAAGGTTGCATGTTGCAATGGGTCCCGGGTTCCAAATCTGAAATTATCTGGAATGATCGTGAAGATTCTCCTTCACCTCA
>RGXB01000099.1 GCA_010029555.1 bacterium | reverse complement strand
TCTTTCATGAAGTGGAGGATGTGCGCACTCATATCATGGATTTTTTGGGAACTAGCCGCACATGTGAATGGGGGGAGCTCATGGTGTCTGACCATAAGAATTTTTAAGAAAGCCTCCGACGTGGATCCGCTGCCCAGACCCAGCTTAAAAGGGAGCTTCGCTTTTTCGAGCAAAATGTCAAACGCCTTTTTGGCGGCGTGGGCTTTCATCTCTTCGTGCATTCTAATCCTTTTAGTGCAGGTTTATTTCTTAAAATTCAAACCAAACCATGCTATTGAATTATAGTTTGTAGACTTGTAAAAGCTTAGGATAGAAAAAAACTTTTTTTTAATCAAAAACAGATCTGAAAGGGTCTAGAACAGAATATTAATCTTAGAAAAATATAAATAAACTTTTTATTTACTGTTTTCCGCGTAAAGTTCCTGGTTTACAAAATTTTAAGAAGACCGCAAGATAAAGCCATCCTATTTTTGAGGGCAAAATTCATGGCAACACGTGTTGATAATGATAAAAAGGTAGCGCAAGAGAGCGAAAAAACAAAAAAAGCGCGTGAAAAGTTAAAATCTCGACTAAAAAAGATCGATACTATGGTAACATCTCATGCTATCGATCAAAAAAAAGATCAAATAGCCGATTGGATCTCGCGCCACTCCTGGTCAAGAGATGCAGTCACAAAAGATGATCTTGGTCTTTTTGATCAAAATCGTAATTCCGCTCCGCTGAGTAAAAAAACTCAGGGGATGAAGGAGCGTTTAGAAAAGGACAAATAGATGAAACCTGTGAGCGCCGATACCGCACTAGTGCTAACCCACTTGAAAGAGAGGGGGCTTTTCCAAGATGCAACCCCCGGTTTAGAGGAACATCTCAAAGAACCCCGCTATGTTTATGCTGGATTTGATGTCACTGCTGACTCTTTGCATTTGGGAAACCTTTTAGTTATTCTGACTTTATACAGATACAAAATGATGGGGCACAAACCGGTAATTCTTTACGGCGGTGCGACAACTAAAATTGGCGACCCCTCTGGAAAACAGAGTGATCGACCCCTCCTATCTCTAGAACAAATTGCTCACAATCTGAGAAAAATTTCTCAGAATCTTGAGGGAATTCTCGGAAATGATCTTTTGTTTGTGAATAATTCCGATTGGTTTGATCAGATGACTGTCCCCACATTTTTGCGGGATATAGGGCGATTTTTTAGAGTTTCGCAGATGCTAGGTAAAGATTCGGTCCGCAGCCGGATGGAGGCAGAGGAGGGGATCAGTTTTTGTGAATTCTCTTACCAGTTGCTTCAAGGGTACGATTTTTACTACCTTGCAGAGAATCACGAAGTGACGGTGCAAATTGGGGGAAGCGACCAATGGGGGAACATGACTGCAGGGACCGACCTTTCTCGCCGAAAAGGGGGAAAAGAGCTCCACGTCATGACTATTCCTCTTATGTTGCGCTCCGATGGTAAAAAATTTGGCAAAAGCGAGTCGGGAGCGATTTATCTGAATAAAGAGCGCACTTCTGCTTACGCTTTTTACCAGTATCTTTTGAATATCCCCGACGAAGACGTGGAAATTTGCCTCAAGCGCTTTACATTTTTGAGCGTAGAAGAGATCGCCTCTTTGAGCGGTCTTGAACGCCAAAGAACGTTAGCTGCAGAACTTACCCGCTTCATCCATGGAGAATCAGGGCTCAAAGAGGCTATCCGCCTGACCGAGGTCGCCTTTAGCGACCAGTTGGGAACCAAAGAGGATTACGACCAGATTTTTGAGGCTTTTCCCCATGCCAGGTTAGATAAAAGAGATTTTTTGGATAAAACCTTGTTGGATATACTAGTTCAAGCAGGGCTAATTCTCTCGAAGTCAGAGGGGGTAAGGCTGGTTACCGGCCAAGGCCTAAGAGTCAACGGCAGGGTACTAACTGATCCAAAATCGCTATTTGATCCAAACGAGTTAATTGGCGAAGTTTATTTATTTGCCCAACAAGGCAAAAAAAAGAAAATGTTAATTAGTTTCAGTTAATTACGTTTTTTTAATTTGTCATAAATTACTGATTTTATTAAAGGAGGGTTAAGAAATAAAAGTGCAGGGAGTTGACGAAATGGCGACCAAGACGAAGAAAGAGCTCGTTTTCAAAATTGCCACGGAGTGCAACCTTAATCCAAACGATGTCCGTCGTATAGTTCAATCTTTTTTGGATAGCCTCATTGAGGGGCTTGCCCATGGGGATCGCTACGAGTTTAGAGACTTTGGAGTTTTTGAGGTTGTTGTTCGTAAACAAAAAATTGGGCGTAATCCAAAAAATGCCGGAGTTGCTATTGTCATTCCAGAGAGGAAGGCGGTAAAATTCACCCCCGGTAAAAAAATGAAAGAGGACGTAGAGCAGCCTGTTTCCAAAGACCACCACGCGCACAAGCAACACCAAAGATCTGCAACTTTATAAATTTACCTTCTAATTTCCCCCAAAGCCTTATTCCCGCAACGGATAAGGCTTTTTTTATGCTTGATTTCTTCCAAGATAATTGTATGATTACAGGATCTATTTAGAAATAAAAACTTCTTGGGTATTTCTAGAATGTGTTCTTTGCACTCGTTTAAAATGAGACTTTTTGAATCGAATTTTTTTAAGGGGCTACACATCGTTTTTGAAAGGAGGGAGTTTTTTTCAAAGATAAGGCTAAGCAGTTAGAGGTGGGTCAATTGAGATTCTCAAAGTTTTTATCACGTTCGTTTTTCTTTGTATTTGCTGGTATTGGCGCAATGTGGTTTGTAAAAAACAAGCCATTTCTCTCCTTAAACACACAAGACAAAAGTAAAGAGGCTGTCTACCAATCGATAGAGGAGGTAGCCCTGGAGGATACAAAAAAAGACCCCTCATTAGAGGTGGATCGTGTACGGATGCTTTTCTCAAAAGGCCCGGACAAACTCCCGATTGTTGAGACGGTCACCTATTCAAGCCGAGTAGCTTGGCTTAAAGGAAGACCTGCTTGGTTAGCCGATTACGCCTCCTATTTCAACACCTCAAGACACTTTATCGCCCGAAGCCTAAATGGTAAAAACGATTACGTAAACCAGAAGGTTTCAATTGGGGATCGATTTAATGTTTTTAAGAAAAATCTTTCGTTAGAATTTCATCTGAAAATCAATCTCTCTACAGCCAAAATGCAATTTTTTTACAAGAATCTCGATTCTCAGGAGGAGGTTCTTTTGAAGACCTATCCGGTGGGTCTGGGGCGAGTGGATCCCCATTCACCCTCGGGTTGCCTGACCCCTGTTGGAAAATTTAAACTTGGCTCAAAAGTTGCCATTTATACACCTGGAGTTACCGGATTTTTTCAAAACCGAAAAATTGAGATGATGGAAGTTTTTGGTACTCGATGGCTTCCGTTTGATGAGGAGATTGAGGGGTGTTCGGATGGTGCCAAGGGGTATGGAATTCATGGTGTACCCTGCCATTTTGATCAACAAAGCGGTCAGACAACAGAGGAAAAAAGTCTCATCGGAGATTATTCAAGCGACGGTTGCATAAGGATGTCCAAAGAGCATATCGAAGAGCTTTTTTCTATTGTGATTACTAAACCGACGATTGTTGAGATTATCCGCGGAACAACTGAGTAGTTTTTTTCGCCGACTGGGGAGACAAAAAAACAGCTCTCCAGGGCGAAAACTTTTTGAACCATTGTAAGAATCGACCTTTTTGATTAAACTGGATGGACTATGGTAAAGGCTAAATCTGCTTCGGATCTTATTAACGAAATCGCAAACCTCAAAGTTTCCCATGAAAATCCCCCTTCAGAAATTAGCAAAGATTCCCATTTGGAGACACTCACCGCATCGCTAAAAGCTCTTCGAGAGACGATAACACCCATGGAGCGGGTAGAGCTAGCTCGTCATCCGCAGCGTCCCAATATAGAGATGATCCAAAAAACCCTTTTGAAAGATTTCATCGAGCTACATGGCGATAGGCAGTTTGGGGATGACTCTGCGATCTATGCCGGGGTGGGTACTTTCATGGGGAAGGGTTTGATGTTGATTGGTCACCACAAAGGGATACATCCGCACGATCGGGTAGCAAGAAATTATGGGATGCCCCATCCGGAGGGCTATAGAAAAGCTTTGCG
>RGXB01000098.1 GCA_010029555.1 bacterium | reverse complement strand
ATTAGCTCAGTTGGTAGAGCATCTCACTTTTAATGAGAGGGTCGTTGGTTCGAGTCCAACATGTCTCACACTTTTAAAAAAGTGCAATACTAAAACTCCTTATCTCAAGGAGTTTTTTTATTTTTAGAGCAGGTTTAGAATTTCCCCTTTGCAACTATTTTTTTTGATCTTTTCTAAAATAGATTTTGCTACATCCCATGGATCAGCCAAGGTTGAGGGATCTTCAAAGGGGAAGTTTCTCTTTCTCATTGGGGTATCGGTTCTTTTTGGGCAAATAATCTGAATTTTAAGTTCAGGGCACTCCTCTGATAGACTTTGTAACAAATTGATGCTGGCTGCTTTTGTGGCGGAGTAGACTCCGATCTCCTTTCGCCCTCTGAAGTAGGAGGAGGAACCGATTAAAATAAAGAGAGCCTCCTTTTTGAGCGGCAAATGTTGTAAAAGGGGCACTAGACTCAAAAAATTGACCCTAGCCATTTCGTTTACCTGCTTTTCCTCTAGTTTCTCGATGGCCCCTTTGTGGAGGCAGCCAGCTGAAAAGATACAACCATCTAGTGCTCCATAGTGATCAAAAAGGTCTTTAGAGGTTTTTTTGATGGAAGAAGTTTTTAGTAGATTGAGCGAAAATGGGTTGGAATTTCTTGAAAGGGGGATCACTTCGGCCCCCTCTTTCAGAAGCTCTTTGTGGATCTGTCGTCCTATTCCTCCGGAGGCACCGATAAGGGCGATTTTTTTTCCCCTAAAATCGAAGTCTGCAATATGAGGAGCTGTTTTTTTTCTGAGGATATGTTCAGCGAGATAGAGATCGATCGGGGTGGTTATTTTGATGTTTGTTTCATCCCCATCAACCCGTTTCACTTTAGCGCCCAAACGTAAAGCGAGCTGAATATCGCAAGTTGCCTGGAAGATACCGTTGTTTTCTGCTTGTCTGTGGGCTTGAACTAGGAGCGCTTTACGAAAACTTTGTGGTGTTTGACCTCTCTGCATGGTAGCCCGATCAGGGATGTGGAGAATCGTTTGGGTGTCTGTTACGCCGATAGTGTCCTGAGAGGGGATGTAGGTGCCGCTTGCCTCAAAAGTTTTTAATGCCCCTAAAAGATCTTCGATCATTTTGAAAGAGACAAAAGGGCGAGCACCATCATGAACTAGAACGTTTTGAATCGTTTTGTCGAGAAACAAAAGACTTTTTTTTACCGATTCCTGTCGAGTTGATCCCCCTTCAATTAACCGTATAATAGAACTTTTACCCTCAAGCTCTTTTTCTAAAGTCGCTATCCAATCTTTGTGGCAAGCCAAAAGGATTTGGGAAAATTGCCCCGATTGCAAAAAAGTTTCAAGAGAGTATTCGTAAACCCGCTTTCCACTTAGGAAATGGAACTGTTTAGGGGTTTTCGGGTCTAAAAACCGTTCGCTTTTCCCCCCTATCAATAAAATTGCTGCACATGCCATTGCCCAAGCATGCTCTATTTAGGGTTAAAGAGCAAAAGGACTACTGGCGTTCGTAGATTTGTTGGGCGATATGACTCCCTAGCGATTTAATCTCAAAAACATGATTTTGAATTGCAGCCTGCAAAGTTTTGAGAGATTCGATAGAAGTTGTCTCCAAACATCCGATCGCGAGGCGATTTTGATACAAAAACCCCCCTTCATAGGGGAGGGCCTCTATTGAGGCGGGGATTTCGGGGTAGTGGAGTTCATGGAAAAACTTCCCTTTTAATCCTGTCCCCGTTGTGGAAAGTTTAGTCGTTAAAAATCCAAAATTAGTGTCATAGGAAAAATTGAATAGGGAATGCATATGTACAAGGAGCTCTTTAATCTCTTTGTAGTCACCGTCGTAGAGGATATGCAGATGGTCAAAGGATCCTAAGCAAAATAGAATTTTACTTTTTGGGTCGAAGAATAGGTTTTTAACCTGTTCATTAAAAAAATAGGCTTTTACTAATCTCTTCTCTTCAGCCTCTTTAAGGTTTTCCAACCATTTACCCTGGGGAAAAATCTGGGGTAGGGTTTTTTTCAATAGGGTGGTCGCTTCAGAGGATCCAAACGGGATTTTATCTATATTTCTTGTAAAATGGAGGATCATGCACCACCTGTTGTTGAGGTGATTTGTTTCAAGCGATCCCGAAGCATCGCCGCCTCTTCAAAAAGCTCCTTAGCAATCGCCTCTTGCAAGGAGGATTGCAGCTCTTGAACGTCTATTTTTGCGTTTCGTTCCAGTGGGGAAAACTCGCTTAAATTAAGCGCTTGGAAGAGGGTGTGGCAAGTCTCTTTAAAGGTGGTGTAACAGTCAACGCAGCCTACGGTACCCGAGGTTTGTAGATCCTCTAAAGATTTTGAGCAACTCATACAAGAGAGGGTCTCAGTTTTTTGATCAAGAAGCGTTTGTCTTAAGGGGCACTTACTGCATAGACCGTAGCAGGTCGTTTTCCCCTTTTCGATCTGTTTGAAGCTGATGCTTGCTGGTTCATTACACCCTTTGCAGGAGGTTGGTTTTTTAAAAGATGTCATAATTGTTTCATACACATGGCGTTTTTTCTTTACAATTTTAAACCAAATTTACGATAGGAATAAGTTAAGCGGTTGGAATGAAAAGGATTGCTATGCGTTACACCCTATCTTTAGTTTTACTCACTCTTCTCGGGGTAGCGGCCCTCAAAGGCAGCCTTACGTATACAGGGAACTCCAAGAAACTCTTTTTCATCGCCCAGCAGTCGCAAAACAGCAATCAAATGCAGAATGATTACAACGATATGAGCGTCGACCCTACGCCTCCTGATGGGTTAAATGACGAGGCGACCGAATACTGGACAACACTAACTCCCCAGCAAAAACAGGCTGTAAGGCAAGATATTCAAAATGGTGTGGATCCAAACCAGGCGGTGATGAATTACGCTCAGGTCAATAATCGACAACCAAGTAATGTCGAGGGATCAGGATCCCATTCTACTCAGGAAGGGTATGATTCAGAGCAGCCCCAAAACTCTTCCTCTGGAACTAATTCCACCACTTCGGGTAAAATTTCGAGCAAGGCTACAGATGGGTACTCCGGAAGGGGATCTTCCGAGGACGAGGACCAGGATAAAAAAAATCGCGACAAGGATGATCCCTCTGATAGAACCTATTACGCTCCGGGTGGGCAAAATAGCCCTGAAGCCGGAAACGAGTGGTAAACCCTAAGGTTTTTTCGATTGCAAAGCATTGCTTACATACCCGCAAGACTTAAATCTACCCGATTCAAAGAGAAGATTCTCCAGCCATTTTTGGGTAAACCCCTTTTGCAATGGGCATATGAAAATGCCGTTCAAGCAGAAGTTTTTGATCAAGTGATTATCTTGGCAGATGACCCCATTACTCTAGAATTGGCAAGGAGTTTTAAAGCTCGTGCTCTTTTGACCTCTAGTAGACCGCAAAATGGAACCGAAAGGATTATCGAGGCGTTAAAAAATGGGGCTCCGATCGGGGAAAAGATTGTAAACGTGCAGGCAGATGAGCCTCTCCTTACAAGGACAATTTTCAACAGATTACTTTCCGGACAAGACACTATCGGTGCGCGAATTTGGACACTTAAAAAGAAAATTGAGACGCTTGAGGAGTTAAAAGCGCCTCAAATTGTCAAGGTTATTACTGATATAAACGGGCGCGCTCTCTACTTCTCGCGTTCTGTGATCCCATTCGATCGGGATCAAAAAGGGGAGATCACCTATTTTAAACATGTAGGGCTTTATGCATACACCCCTGAAGCCCTAATGAAGATTTCCTCGCTCGAACGCTCCCATTTAGATCATGCTGAGAGTTTGGAGCAGCTCACCCCCCTTTTTCATGGGATTCCTATCGAGGTCTTCGAAACAACTGAGACGGTGTACGGAGTAGACGTTCCCGAAGATTTGGAAAAAATAAAGAAAATATTTGATACCGCTCCTTTCGTTTAGACTAAAAGGTTGACATCCCTTTCGTTAGGGTGGGATTCCCAAGCCTTTTAGTATTTTCATTGAAGAGCTTCATTGACAGGGATAGTTTCTATTGGGTAAAATATTTGACTAATGAACGACTATCCATTTGGTTTTAAAACTGCTGTTGAGAGCGAGGTATTTGAGGCGGGTCTTAATGAAGAGGTGATTCGTCGCATCTC
>RGXB01000097.1 GCA_010029555.1 bacterium | reverse complement strand
ATTTCCATTCACAAAACCACTTCCTGCAGTGGTTATTGAAAGTTGTCTAATACCATTAATATTATGATTAAGAGTTGTAGTGATAGTGCAGGTGCTTCCTGCTTTTGAAATAGAAGAAACTTTCAATCCATCACCAAAATCTTTTGTTCTACTTGATGAAATCGGACGTGGTACAGGAACCTATGATGGGATTTCGATCGCCTGGTCTGTTTTGGAGTATCTTGCTAAATCACCACTTGCCCCTAGGCTACTGTTTGCGACCCATTATGCTGAGCTAACGGATTGTATGGAAACGATGGAAGGTGTATTCAATCTCAAGGTACTAGTGAAAGAGACGCTTCAAGGGATCCACTTCACCTACAAAATGGGCGAAGGGGCCTCTGACAAAAGTTATGGAATCCACGTCGCCAAATTAGCAGGCCTTCCCCACCAAGTAATCTCTCGCTCGCAAGAGATCTTAAAAAACTTGGAGAAGCAAAGATCCCAAAAGCCTTTACAAAAAGGGTTGTCCTCTAAAGATCAGATTGTTATTTTTTAGAGCATCCTCAGCAAAAGAGGAATACTTTAAAAAATGATGAGCCAGCTTCCCCCTTTTCTAGATGATTTGCCCACCAAAAGCGGTGTGTACCTTATGCGAGACGAAAAAAAACAGGTCTTGTACATAGGGAAAGCAAAAAATTTAAAAATTCGGGTCAAACAGTACTATAGCGGCCATGATAGCCGGGAGATGATTCCCCAACTGCTCGAACAGGTCGACAAAGTCGAAACCATTATCACCCTATCAGAAAAAGAGGCTTTGATCCTTGAATCCAGTCTGATCAAACAGCATAAGCCCAAGTATAACGTACTTCTAAAAGATGATAAATCCTTTATCGGTATTTTAATCCGTGAGCATGATGATTGGCCGATGATAGAGCTTGTGCGTCAAAAAGGGGTCCTTAAAGAGAAGGGTCAGTTTTTTGGCCCATTCACTAGCGCATGGAAAACGCGTGAACTTTTTGAGCTTCTAACAAGAAATTTTCCGTTAAGACAGTGTAGTGACAATGAACTCGCCTCTAGAAAACGTCCTTGCATTTTACATGCAATCAAAAGATGCATGGCACCCTGCATGAAATTATGCACAAAAGCCGCTTACCAAGAGCAGGTGAAAGGTGTAGTGCGCTTTTTAAAGGGGAATACCACAGATCTGTTGAAAAATTATGTAGATGCAATGGAGAAAGCTTCTCTAGAACTGCGCTTTGAAGACGCTCTAACTATCCTGAAAAAAATTCAACATATCGAACAGTATATAGAGCATCAAAAAAGCCCTATCGCCCAGTGCCCTGATGATTTAGATGCTGTGGGTTACGCTTACGTCGGTAATACTATGGCGGTAGTGATCCTCATTTTTCGAGCCGGTCAACTCAAGGATAGAATTTTTGTAGAAAAAGAGGACTCCTTATCGACAGAAAACGAGGCTTTAGAGTCTATTTTAACGCAATACCTTACCGAATCGACCAATAGACCAAAAGAGATTCTGATCCCCACGGCTCTGGAGTCGGGTGATATTTTGGAGGAGCTTTTTTCTATAAAGGGAAAAATCCATGTACCGCAAAAAGGGCTTAAGAAAAAACTTCTTGAGATGGCGCAAGAAAACGCCCTCTCCTTTTTGCCACAATTGGAACAAAATGAGGGATTCGACATGCTTAGGGATCTGCAAAAGGCCTTGGATCTTGAACGACTTCCGGAAAAAATAGAGTGTTTTGATACCTCTAACCTCAGCGGAACAAACCCTGTCGCCTCCATGGTGACTTTTGTTGATGGTAAAAAAGAGACTAAAGGGTATCGCCACTATAAGATTCGCTCTACCAAAGGGGATGACTATAGCGCTATGAAAGAGGTTTTAACAAGACGCTACAGCAAAGGTGAACTCCCCGATCTTGTTATTGTCGACGGAGGAAAAGGGCAGCTTGGGATTGTTACAGCCCTCTTTAAAGAGCTGGATATCGCTACAGTCGATGTGATTGCCCTTGCAAAAGAGAAGGGGCGCCATGACAAGGGATTGTCTAATGAGAGGGTTTTCCAGCCCAATTTTGAGACTCCCAAACTCTTTACTCAAGGGCCCTTGCTCTTTTTTTTACAGCGAGTACGAGATGAGGCCCACCGTTTTGCCATCAGCTACCATAAGAAATTACGCGAAAAAAGGGTGATCACATCGATTTTAGATGAGATTCCAGGGATCGGGCCCCTAAAAAAAGCGAGACTTTTGAAACACTTCAAAAGCCTCTCTGCCATAGAAAGCGCCTCTTTGGACGCGCTTTTGGAGGTGGAGGGTATCCATAAAAAAGACGCCGAAAACATCCAGGCTAAGCTTCGTGCAAAGTCAAAATAAATTCTTCTTTATATCCTAATTTTCGCGCTAAAAGTACCCCCAGCTCATTCTCAATTCTTTTCAATAAAACCTCCTTGTCGGTAGATTCGGGAAGTTTAGTTAGAATTTCCAGTTTTTGTTTTGGATGAAAAATAATCTCTAACGGGGGGTTTTCATTTGGTAATAGAGTTTTGAAATAGTTTGAGACATATTCCTGGATGATCGACCGGTCAATCAAAACCTTGGGGCCCTTCAATGAGACCCTTAAAAAAGATTTGCGGTATCCAAGCAGAAGCAAAACAAATAGGATCACCCCATAGCTAAAAAAAAGTACACCGATGATAGCTAACGTTTTTGGCTCCAAAAGACCCTCCGCCCATCGGATCAAGCCCTCCACTTGCCCCCTTAAAGGGCTGCTTACCGCGGCAGACAAGGCCATACAACCAGTCCCTATAAAAAAAATTAACGAAAAAAGGTGTATTAGACTTAGTAAAGCAGATTCTATACGCATACTAGAACTCATCTTGGTAAATAGTCTCTTTGTGTGCCGGCTCATCCAAAAGCTGATCTGTAATCATTGATTTGAATATCACATGCACTACGGAGACAGTGTGTCCGGTAAATTTCACAATTTGATCGATAAGTTTATTTTGAATCTCCTGTGCTTTTTCGGGTATAGAAATACCATAAGCAATATTGAGCTCCACTTTTATACTGATCGATTGATTTTTAGGATCCTGCTCCACCGCGATCCCCTTAGCACCTAGACCCTCTCGCCCCAGTAAATGGTCGATAAAATTCCCCTCAATCAAACCGATCCCCTCGATCCCCGATAGGCATTTAATGGTGATCGCCTGAAAAACACGACTGTCGATGTCTTTGATAAAGATTGTTTCCGCTGTGGGAGTTTCACTATTTTGCAGTAGTTGTGCCATACAAACCCTCTCAAATGCACTTTAAAAGGAATTATGCTACAAGCTTTCTGTAATTTCCAAGAAAAAATTATTCTGGTAGTCAGTTAGCTCTATCGGTGAAAAAACTCAAAATTTTTTTTAAATAAAAAAACCCCGCACAGATTCTTAATTAGTTAAATAAGAATCCATAGCGGAGTTAAAGCAGGGTGAGAGATTCTCTACCAGCTCGCTTTCGCGATGCCGGGGATCTCCCCTTTTGAAGCCATCTCGCGGAAAGTGATACGAGAGAGCTTGAATTTGCGGTATACACCTCTGCAACGTCCGGTAAACATGCAGCGGTTTTTATAGCGGCAGAAAGAGGAGTCTCTAGGCATTTTGCTTAGTTGTACGACAGCAAGAGCTTTCTCTTCGTCAGATACTGTTACACTCTTGACGATTTTGCGTAGAGCATCTCTTTTCTCTTTAAGACGGGATGCGATTGCAAAACGACGGTCATTTTTTACGATGCTGGATAATCTTGCCATAGACTACTTTCTTCTCCTCGATGGGCCCTTTTGACGTTGTTTGCGATTCGGATCGAGCTTGTTAATCACATAGAGCCGCCCTCTTCTTCGGACGAGTTTGTCTCCCGCCTGAGGGTTCGCAACGACTGAAGCGGATACTTTCATTTTTTTCCTAAATAGGTTTTACTGTCGACTAGCATACCGATTTTAACATTTAAGGACAATCTTTTCCTTGCTCAAAACCCCTGCTGCCGTTTAGACTGGGTGGCAACTTCACTTTAAACCGCTAAAAAGGGACTTACCTTTTATGAAAAGAACATTTCAACCAAGTAAGCTGGTTCGCAAAAGACGCCACGGTTTTCGTGCACGCATGAGCACTCCGTCCGGCCGCAGAATCCTCGCAAACCGCAGAGCTAAAGGGCGTTACAAATTAGCCGCCTAAAAACGAATGGGGAGTACCGCCATTTGCGGTCCCATTCCCAGTCCCATTTCG
>RGXB01000096.1 GCA_010029555.1 bacterium | reverse complement strand
GATGACAAAAAAGTTTTTGGAGATACAGCAAAAACAGAAGAGTATTTCCTAAATTTTTTCGATTATTTCTGTTGCTACAGGAAATTCCTGTGGGCAGGCATGAACAGCTTTGAGAAGTCTTTTAGCTGCTAAGACTGCCGACTCCATGTAATTATTTGTACGGGCTAAATAGGCAGCCATGATCCCCCCGAGGACATCTCCTGCTCCAGCTGTGGCCAGCTTGGGTTCAGCCTCCAAAATAACGTAGGGTTTGGCCTCTTTGGGATCAAAAATCCATGTAGGGGCACCCTTTTCAAAAAGGACGAAATCCTCTTTTCTGGAGTTGCGTAAAAAACGCATTTCCCCCCCATTCGGAGTTACGATTGCGAACGGCTTTTTCAGACGGTGGACATAAATGCCGATCGCTGCGGCATCTACAATCAGGGGCTTTGGGTGATCACAAAGGTAATCAAACACCTCATTTACAAACTCTTTTTTTTCCTCACTAAGTCCCGGCCCAATCACGATCGCATCCAGCTTCGGTGCCCATAGGCGAAAATCTTCTATAGTTTGCTTAGAAAAAACGGCCTCCACGATGGGGAGTTGAAAATCATCATCGCAAAAAAGCCGCACCATCCCCGCCCCGGCTCTATGTGCCGCTTTGGCGCACATGTAGGCTGCCCCCTCCATTCCGATAGAGCCGGCGATGACACCAACATAGCCTCTGTCATATTTATGGACGACCTTTGGCATTTCGGGCTCAACAAGAGCTGAGAGGTTGACAACCCTACAAAGCTCCTCCATCTTTTCCATGTAGCCTTTTCCCAGCCCAAAATCGACCAACTCGATCGTTTTATAGGACTGATACCCTGCTCCTACCATGTGGCCCAGCTTGTAAGTCCCTATCGCAATGCAATGAGTGGCTTGTATGTGGAAAACACTCACATAGCCTGTGTTGGCATAGACTCCTGAAGGGATATCTACCGAAAGTATCGGCAAACCGCTCCCATTTGCGATTAATACCTGCTGGGCTTCATCACCCAAAATCTCCCCGTGAAAACCGATACCGTACAGCGCATCCAAAAGGATTCCGCCACGCTTAAGGTGACTTAACCCCTCAAAGGTTTCATAACCCAACTTCTTCAGTGTTTGCATCGCTGCAATTCCGTCTTTTCCATTATTCCCTTTTCCGATCAGGCAATGGACTATAGGAGGGTGCCGGTGCTTTTTGGCATAGCGATCCACAGCAAAAGCAACCTGTTCTCCAGCTTTTTGATTCATGAGCCGAGCTTCATGCCCGTTTGCTAAAGCTAGCTCTTCGATACGCCTCTCCTCTTCTGAGGAGACCACTTTATGATAAGGGATTTCGTAAGGGTTCAAAATATTTTCCGCACTTCTTGATCCGCACCATAACCTTCAAATAAAATCTTGTAAACGATTTGGGCAATCGGGAGTTGAATCACGCTGTGGATAGCTTGAGCGGCAAATGCCCCTTCCACTACCATCCCTACACTCCCCCTTGCCTCCTCAGGAGCCATACCGTGAGCTATATTCAACCCACATTGAAAATTACGACTTTTTTCAGAGGTACAGGTCAATATAAGATCGGCTAACCCAGAAAAATTTTCCAGGCAGGTTTCATCAATTCCTTTGTAGCGTAAAAGCTTTTTCATCTCCTGAAACCCTTTGGTAATCAGTGCGGCTCTGGCATTTTTCCCGTACCCCAGCCCCTCCACCAGCCCACATAAAATCGCATAGATATTTTTCATAGCACCGCTCAACATGCATGCGACCGGCTCATCAGACTCTTCGGTGTGGAAAAAATCCTCATCAAAAACCTGAGATACCGCTCTTCTTAACCAGGTATCTTGAGAGGCGATAGTGGCGCATGTTGTCAATCGCGCTAAGACCTCATCTGCAAAAGTCGCTCCGCTTAAAACGGCCAAATTTTCTAGACCAATCTCTTTTGCGATTTCGTAAAGGGTGTGCCCCTTGTGATCAATCCCTTTCGACGTGATCAGGATTGGCACTTTACAGCCCAAGTCTTTAAGAGCCTGCATCACCGGTTTGAACCCTTGTGATGTCACCGACTCGATCAAAAGATCCGCATTTTCGATCGCCTCCTTAAGATTCTCGTGCATTTCCAAAGGGTTTTTCATCGAAACGATCGGGAATCTGGGGTGTTTTTTATGACTTTGAATCGAATTCACTACCTCTTTTTCGATAGAATACATCCGCACTTCTACATTTTTAAGAGCCTGTGATAAAGCAAATGCCCAGGCTCCGCTTCCTAAAATTGTCACTCGCTTCATTTTCATTGTAGGATCCTCAAAGCCTCTTCTAAACTGTCCTCCCCAAAAGCCCTTTTGATCGGGCAAAAATGGGATTGGCGGTGCACTTCCACCAGCTCATAACTTTTTGCTAAGGGGAAAAAGTCAAATACAAACTTCTCTTGTTTGGCAACTTTTTTCCCCTCGTGGATTTTTTCAATCAGTTGGCTCTTTACCATGCTATCCATATGAGCGGCCCGTTTGAAAAAATCGATTGTTGCAGAAAAAATTCCGGTATAGGCAAGCCCTAACCCACTTTTTTCTTCAGTGTACTCTTTCACGCTCAACTTATCCCCAAGGATCACAGTCCCCACCGATTCGCTAGCCGATCTTTTTTTTACCCCAAGCACAATCAGCTCGGCACTCCCTTGCAGATAGGGGAAATCGGGTTGGCAGAGCGGATTATCCACTGGACAAACAACTACCCGTTCTACTTGATTGTTTAAAAAATTTTGGTAGGAAGAGCTTGCATAAAAGGCTCTGAAAAGATCCCCATTACCTATAGGGCTCTCCTTATCAAGCCCTTCAATAAGTGCCGACTTCTGGGAAAAAAAAGTGATCTCTTTCCCCTCTAACTGTAAAGAAAGGACGTGCTCTTCAATCTTTTTGTGATTTTTTTTAGAGGTCATGATAGCTACATTTTTAGGACATTTTTCTAAAATTCTCTTTAAAAGAGAGGAATTATGTATCTCGATAAGACCTTTAGGGATATCCATTTGAAGGCGGGTTGCGTCACCAGCAGCCAAAATCACCACACCATATTTTTTCATGAAAAACTTTTTCTTAGGATTATTTCAAAAGTCTAGCAACTGCTCGGTTTTAAACAAAAAGGGTTTTTCATCAAAAATAAGAGCTCTATAGAAAACCCCTTTTTCAAGAACAGTTTCTAGGGACGTTTAGAGGGAAGATTTACCCGAAAATTCTCCTCTTTTCTCGCCAAACAACTCCAAAAAGGGGTATATTCTGAAAACTCAAGAGGAGCTAAAAAGCAAGTATGCCCTTTTTAAGCCTTTTTATTTCTCTAATGATTACAGCAATTTGGGGATTAAACTTTGTTGTAATCAAATACTGCCTTGTCGAGACAAAACCGCTGTCTTTATGTGTTTTGCGTTTTTTTCTCTCAAGTATCCCCTTTATTTTTTTTGTAAAAAGACCCAAAACCCCGTTTTGGCTGCTTAGCCTCTACGGAATTGTCATGTTTGTCATCCAATTTGGACTCCTTTTTTTGGGTCTATATTTAGGGATGCCGGCGGGTCTTGCCTCCCTTTTATTGCAAATTCAGGTTTTCTTTAGCCTTTTTATCGGTATTTTTGTTTTTCAGGAAAAAATTCGGCTTTGGAATATTCTTGGTTGTTTGATCTCTTTTTTCGGAATTGGGATTGTCATAGCCCATCTGGACAGCTCGATTTCGATTAAAGGGCTTTTGCCGATCATCGGAACCGCCGCTTGTGCAAGCCTGGGGAACTTAATCACCAAAAAAATGGGAAATGTTAACAGCGTTTCTCTAGTTACCTGGGGCAGCTTTATCGCTTGGCCCCTGCTACTGGTACTATGCCTACTTATTGATGGTCCCGATACTCTTTTACACACTCTTTTTGATCTCGAGCTCGATTTTTGGATTGGGGTAGGATACATCACCTATCTCTCTACAATCGTAGCCTACGGAGCGTGGAGCTGGCTTGTTGCAAACAATCCGCTTAAAGCTGTTACCCCATTTACCCTTCTTACACCCATATTTGCCCTGATTGGGGGAACTTTGTTTTTGGAAGAGTCTTTGCCCCCTTGGAAATTGGTCGCTACACTCTTTGTATTGAGTGGTCTTGCCATCAATCTTTTTGGGAATCATTTTTTTAAATCCTCTGCTCCTGTAAGAGTAGAATTCGATTGACGCATTAACATAAAAAAGGAATATTTTATAACATAACTCACTAAAAGCAACTCTTTGGTGAAATCTTTGTATACTAAACTTTTTTTAAATTAG
>RGXB01000095.1 GCA_010029555.1 bacterium | reverse complement strand
TTTGGATAGTGAAAATTTTTTTTGATCTCCTTTCAGAACCATTGCTAGCTGTGATTTCTCCATCGATTGACCTGATTAACGAGAGATGGGATCATCCCCATATTTTGCAGTTTATAGCTCGGATTTGTTCCATACTAATCCTTTTCTCTAGCATTCTAGTGATTGGATTTATCGGGGAACACCTTTTTGAGGGTTGGTTGCATCGTGCGATTGATGCGGTTATTTCCAGAATGCCGGTTGTCAAAACGGTGCATAAAGTTGTCAAAGAGGTACTGAAACAGTTTACCAGCAGCACCCAATCCCCGCTTGAAAAGCCCTCCATCATCCCCTACATTCCTCATGGTAGCTACATCATCACCTCGCAGCTTCCCCATGTTCCTTTGAAAATCAAGGAGCGTCTTCCCGGGTTTAAAGCCTACTATCTCCCTACCTCCCCTCAGCCGCTGCATGGAATCCTCCTTTTTTCCAAAGAGGGTAAAGAACTTGAGACAAACTCCGAGGAAATGATAAAGTTTATTATTTCCTGTGGTGTGATTTCATGAATGTAACCCTTTTTTCTATCGAAAAAAAATCTGACGCGACGCAAAAAATTGTGGCTATTTGTAAAAAAGCTATAGAGAAAAAAATTTTTTTACAAATCATCTGCCCTCAAGAGAAAACGGTCGCCTTTTTAGACAACCTCCTTTGGCAGACCCCCTTGGATGGTTTTTACCCCCATGCGACGGAAAAAGAGCTCACTTTTGAGCCTATTTACCTTACCCTGAAAACAGAGATTCAAAAACCCTTTACTCATATTCTCTGGCTTAACCAAACACCTCCACCTACTTCCCTCAAGTGGATCCACCTTTACGATTTTGACGATAAGAGCTCCCCCGAATCGGCAAAAAAATCTTTAGAACGCTACCATTTTTATAAAGAAAATGGATGTAAAATCTCCCTTTTGGGCTAGAAAATATAAAATAAATTAATTATTACCCCCTTTTTTTCTCCCCTATTGGAGAGCCGATTTTTCAAGTTGATTCATAAGCTCAGAGTTGCTATACTCCTTTTAAAACTTTTTAGACTGGGTTAAACCATGGTAAGAATCAGCAAACAACAAGAAAGACGCTCCGTTTCTCCTCGTAAACTTGCGTACAAACGCAAGATCACTACAGGCGCCCTTCCTCAAAAAGAGTTGAAGAGCAAAGTGAACGCGATCCAAAACGGTAATATCGCAGCTTTCATCCCTCAACTTTAACGCTTAATAGATAGGCTTTTAAGATGTCAAAACACACAAGTTACGGGAAACGTTTTCAAGCTCAAGGGGCTAAAACCGTACTCCCAAGATACGATAGAATCGCTATCCTCAAAAAAGAGGGTCGTCTCGATAAAGATAGCCATAAAGTAACAGGCTTACCAAAAACTAGGTCTTAGGTGAACATCGAGGTTTTCGATAACCAAAGATCCCTCACGGTTTCTCAAGAAAGGGTAGTCCACGCTGTGGAGGCTACCCTTAATTTTCTTAGGATCACCACCGATTTTTTAACTGTACACCTGGTTTCAAAAAAACGAATTAAAGAGTTGCACGGTCAACTTTTTAATGACATGACCATCACCGATTGCATCACTCAACCCTTTGACCCTCCTAATCAACTTAAAACCCCCCATTTTCTTGGCGAGGTGTTTATTTGCCCTTGGGTAGCTAAGACGTATGCCGAAAAAAGGGGCCTCGACCCTTACGATGAACTTTTGCTCTACCTTGTACACACTCTGCTCCACCTCAGCGGGCTGGAGGATACAAGTACAGAGAAGGCAGCAAAAATGCGTATTGCAGAAAAAAAAGTATTAGAGCATCTAAAGAGTAAACACATCCACCTGAAATGATTGCATTAATACTACTATCCTCGCTATTTCTTTTAGGCTCTATATCCCTTGCGGCTATCATGACGGCTATCGCAAAAATAGGGTACCTGGAATTCAAAGAGGCTATCAAACGGCACCCCTACACTTTCTTTATTCTCCACTTAATCCAAAAGACCAATAAAGAGGATCGACTGGATGAGGTTTTAAACTTCATTTCTCAGACGCATCAGATAGTAAAGCTTAGTTTTGGCATCTGTAGCTCTCTGCTTTTTGTGACATTACCCTGGTTTAGCCAGTTTATTAGTGAAGGGGCAGAAGGTGTCGAGTTCAAAGCCATTTTCATTCTTACTACTCTCTTTTTTTTACTGGCTCTTACAACTGTTTTGGATACTCTAACCCATATCCTCACCTCCCTTGTCCCCTACTCGGTCCTTAAAGCGCTCTCCTGGATGGCCTACATTTTTTTAGTGGTGCTCTACCCGATTGTTCTTTTTACGCTGAAAATTCAACGCAAGCTCTCAAAGGGTGAGGACCTCTCGTCAGCTGCTGGTGCCGGGGTGCGCTTTCGTCGCCGACTGATTGAGCTTTTGGATGAGACCGATAGCGAAAAAAGTTTGGATGACGAGGGGCAAAAAATCATGATTGCCATCTCCAATTTGGGGACTAGACTCTGTAAGGAGGTAATGATCCCAAGAGTCAATATCACCTCTTTGAATGAGAGCACCTCCTTTAAAGAGGCGGCCGAGATTTTTCTCAAAGAGAACTATAGCCGCATCCCTATCTATCATACTACACCCGACGATATTATAGGCGTTGTCCATTTCAAAGACGTTTTTGGAAGGCTCTATGAAAAAAAAGAGGGGGTTGTCAAAGATCTTGTGAGACCGGTTCTTTTTGCACCCGAGACAAAAAAAATCTCCACTCTTTTAAAAGAATTTCAAAAAAAACAGATCCATATGGCGATTATCCTGGACGAGTATGGTGGTACTGAGGGTCTTATCACTGTCGAAGATATTCTTGAAGAGATCGTCGGAGACATTTTTGACGAATACGATCACGATGAGATTGTGCATAAAGTCGACACCAATGCGGATGGCTCATTTTTAGTTGACGCTAAGATGAACCTTGTAGATGTGGAAGCCATTACGGGAATCGTATTTCCGAAACTAGTCGAGTACGATACACTAGGCGGATTCATCTACCACAAAGCGGGAACTATACCCGAAATAGGCTACAAAATCTTTTTAGATAATTTCTCTTTAGAGGTGATTAAAGGGAGCGAGAGGGTCATCGATAAAGTAAGGCTTACCCCCAACCCTCAAGCCGAAAATTTTTACGATTAAGCCGAAAAGAAAATTCTTTTTTTTCAGAACACGTTTTTTTTACCTCCTTATCCTAAATAGGCATGAACCCTTTTTGGACATCCTTCTTAAAAGTTGACATGAGGGGAAAACTCTTGTTATACTCGGGGCTTATTTTTTCTTTAGGATACCTTCATGGCCCGTGCCGTCACATTCGTTGAACCGAAACAAATATCAGCCGGAACAAAAGCCTCCTTTCGCTTCCTTTTTGTTACCGACATAGCTCTTCCACAAAAAAGTTTGATTCGCTTTGATCTTGGTATAAATGACCCTGAAAAGGATTTTGAAATCCCTACAACCAATCTCAAAGAACAACAAAACTGTATCTGGTTAAGCTTAAGCGACGGCAAAGTCATTGAAGGGAAGCAAAAAAAGGATCTTGAAGGGAAACCCGTATTTGATTTCGTTCTCCCGAAAATGCTTGAGGTGGGCGAAAAACTCATGATCGTTTTAGGCTCCCAAATAGCAGAAAAAGCGAAAGATTTCGGAACGCGCGCACCGCTTAAAGCGCAACGAAAGCGCCCGATCCACCTCTTCATCGATCCCAAAGGGAAAGGGGATTTTAACGAACCCTATACTTTCACACTGGACATTAAAGGTGCTGAATTAAAAAACATCCGTATTCTGGCCCCCTCTTTGGTCTCCAGAAATCAGCGATTCGATGTGGTAGTCCGTTTTGAAGACCAGTACTCTAATCTCACATCAAATGCCCCTCCAGATACCCTTATCGAGTTTTCCCACGACAGGCTGCGCGATAACCTCAAAATGCGCCTATTCGTCTCCGAGTCTGGGGTAACCTGTCTACCTAACCTCTATTTTAATGAACCGGGTGTCTATCGTTTGAGTTTCAAGAACACACTCACCTCGGAAGTTACCCTCTCCCACCCAATTTTTTGCCAGGCAGAAGAGGGGGATCAGGCATTTTACGGCTCTTTTCAAGGGATGCGCCCGATCGAATCGTTAGACCAGGTGGAATACCTACTCAGAGAGGCTCGCGATACCGAGCATCTCCAATTCTTCTCCCTCTCTCCTCAAGATTCTGAAACAGAGACAAGCAACGAGCTTTGGAAAGAGATTCAAACCTACAGCGCCGAATTTAATGAAGAAGACCGTTTTG
>RGXB01000094.1 GCA_010029555.1 bacterium | reverse complement strand
TTTGGAGGTTTTTAGTAAGAAATCCTTATTCTTTATTCCACTCCACTAAAGCTTGCTCTAAGCTCCAGCGCTCTTGGGGATTCTGTTTTATAAGCCCTTTGATCACCTCTGCCTTCGTGGGAAAATCTTTTTTCAGATTGTGATCTACAAAAGCCTCTACAAGCAAAGTGCGCAATGCGATCGCTTGATCAAGAGAAAATTCGAGAGAAAAAATTTTCGCAAAAGGAGCTTTGATTAAACCGTATGCAGGCAGTTCTAGAATACTAGCTAACTGCTGGAGTTGTTCTTGTGATAAACAATCACCGCAAAGCTTTCTCATTCTCCTTGCTACAAAAGCATCGAAATTCTGTTTGAAAACGTTGTTAGAAAGCATTACAAAAAGAGTTAAACCTAGTGAGTAACAATCGGCTTTAAAGACGTCACCCTGTCGATTGGCTCTATAGTCTTTTATCTGAATTTCGACTCCTGGGGCGAGTTCGGTAAAATTGGTTTCGGGGGATAAATACTCCCGAGTTCCTTGATAGCCTATCGACCCAATAGAGGAGGGTGCATGGCTAAAATCTCTTGCAAAACCATAATCGCAAATAAAGACCTCCCATGTATCTTTTTCTTGATGAAAGAGGACGTTTTCTGGCTTGAGATCACCATGACAAATACGCATGGCGTGCAGACGAATGAGCTTTTCCAATAGCTGGCTGCAGAAATTGAAGACATTCTCGTTAGAAACATCAATTTCTTGAGCTGCCCTGAGGGTGCCCAAAGTGATGAAGTCACCCCGATTTGCTAACTTCGCTAATGTTTGGTGGGGTTTTGGTTGACCTTCGTTTTTTTGGATTTTCAAAGTTTTAGGACCTATGCCGGCACTTGATGCTCGCAGATAAAATGGTAAAGCTGCTTCATATCTTATTTTGCAATCCTCTGCATTTGCACCGGGTTTGCACTGTTTTGTAGCAGCCTTTAGCTTTGAGTACACAAAATTTTCAGTCGATCCATCGGGCTTCAACTCCACTGCGACAAAAGCAAATACCTCGGAGGAGGGTGCCAAAGGAGACTTCTTATATACGTAAAAATCTCTTTGCTCAGTAGATCCATCCTCTTTAACTATCAGTCTAGATTTTCTTTTTAGGCTATTTTGATCAATCCCCTCTTCAGGCATGTTCCCCGCTTTACGAAAGATATCGGCAATAATCCCTGCGACATCTTCAATCCTTGGCATTTTCTGGGGTTTGGGGCAGACAACCGTTGAGTCCTCTCGCCTGAAAAAAGGTAAAAAGCTTCTTGGAGTACTTAAAACACCAGGAGAAGCGGGAGTTGCACTTCTTGGAACCGGAGTATCCGCAGAGGATAAAGGGGTCCCTCTGGATTCGCAAGGGCTTGGAGGTAGTGGCGTTAGAGAGCTTGAATCATCGTGATTAACCCTACTGGTGGGTGAAAAAAAGCCAGTCAACGATCCTAACATAGTACCTCTTTATCTATATTTTTAGGAAAATTATACCTAAAAACGTTTAAAATAACAATTTTTACTTAAAAATATTTTAACTTACTCCATTTGACTGGGTTATCCCCAGTCTTATTCAACTCACCCCTTTTTTGGACCGTTTTTTTTATATTTTTTTTTATATAAAAATTTGGTATAATACCTTTATAATTCAAACTAAGGTCTAACGTATGACACCTAACCTGAACACCAACGAGGATCCATCAAGCTGGGATATAATGAAAGACCTTTGGAGAAGTTTTACCCAAGAATCGGCCAAAAAGGTCTCTTCTAATAAAACAACCCTAGAAAAAACCCGAGGGGTTTGTGAGATTGTACTCTCTATTCCCCCTATGGTCGTTTTATCAGGCTGTGCTGGAATCGCGGCCGTATTTGAACTCGTTACTCCCTTAAAAACCGACAATAGGGTTATTTCCAACCCTAAACCGAATCAAAGTGGAATGCCCACTATAATGCAAATGCTTCAAGATATGCAAAAAAAGGGATAGCGCATCCTAGTAAGCCCCTTTTTTTGTTTAAGAACTCCTTTTAGAATGGCAGGTCTAGGGAGGGGGAGATCTAAACCGGCTTTTCTTTAGGTCAGCTCCTCGAGTTGGTAACCTTGAATTTTCATGGCCTCCTCTAATTTGTATATAAATCTCTCTTTCCAACTCGGTAAATGCGCGGGGTGTTCATCATACCCTGAAGCCAGCTTAAGGAGAAAAAAGCAGGTTTGAGCCTGGGGATAACACTCCTCTTTGAGCGCTACAACACCACACGCCTTATCAAACGTATAACTCCCCGATCCCCCCACAAAAAAAAGGAAATTTCTTAGCCAAGCGTGATCTTGAGTGTCACACTTGTGTTTGATATGCTCTTTTAAAAAAGCGATTTTGGCCAGGATCCCCTCGTCAGATCCGTGATACGAGAAGGTGAGTTTATCCAACTCCCCTAAGGGTTCTCCCGTGAGCCTTTGTAGATTGGAGGTGCGAATACCCTGTAAAAGAGCGGGTGAACATCCGCTTAAAAACCTTTTAGATAACTTGAAAATCCGCAAGGATCTTTCCCAAAATTCTTTTCGGATCTCTTGGCAAAACTCTAAAATTTCCTCTGTTTCATCGTAGGACTCCCCATAAAATCTTGAGATAGTCTCTTGAGCGAGCCTTTTTAGATCCTCTGTTTTTTCCCTCCCTTCTTGAGACTGTTCGAGAAAATCGATTAAAATACGATTCCCAAATTTTTCCACTAAAAACTCCTCTACGAGTTTTTTTTGCTCAATTAGCCCCTTGCTCTCAAAATCTAAAAAAGAATTCTCCTTTTGAAAGGTCTCTAAAAGGAGATCCCTATTGCGGGGAGTGGGATTTTGGGTAAATTGATAGAGGAGATTACGCTCAAGTCTCGAGGTATCGAAAAGATTTCGGTAAATTTGCGGAAAACAGGCGCAGATAAATCTATTGTTGGACTGGATCAGCTGCAATACTTTGACCCATTTAAAGCTTAGCTCAAGACCCATTTTTAAATTATTTTCCCACATCCACGACAATAGTAGGGCAAAATAGCGAAATATCTCCGTTGCTAACTCCCCTTTTTGGGGCAAACCCTCCCCATCGAACAACTTATTAAAAAGCGCCTCGCAAAGCTGTGCATAAAACTGCTTTGTAAGACCCTCCCCTATTCCGTCCTCACCTAAAAATCTAAAAAAGACCGGTTTGAAATTTGCGGCTACCCATGTTACCAAAAACCGTTCAGGATCTGTTTTA
Source organism: bacterium (assembly GCA_010029555.1). Lineage (GTDB taxonomy): Bacteria > Chlamydiota > Chlamydiia > Chlamydiales > RGXB01 > RGXB01. Next base: position 1,204 of record RGXB01000094.1, on the reverse strand, counting down.
ACTTCGGATATATCCACCGTCCAAAGAACACTGACTCCCGGCTCTCCATTTAAACCCAACTCGCCCAATGATTCTATAGCTCCTTGCAAAGAGGCGCTCAAATCCATATGCCCATGAGAATGCGCAAGCCTCATCGCATGAACTAGCTCGAGCTGGGTAAACTGCATCCGCTCCATCAATCTGAAAGCAAACTCCTCTTCACCCATCGAGACAATACAAAAGAAAGCCTCCACAAGGCCAGCTCTGGAGGGGTTATACTCCATCAAAGAGAAAAATAGGGCCTCATCGGCATCCACGGCCAAAAGCTCCAATCCTAAATCGAGATAGGAGGTTTCCACTCCCAGCCGTAATAAAAGAAACATAAGGGTGAGTTTTTTATCGGATAGCATTTCCAAAAAGGCCTCACCCATAAAAACCGAATTCACCCCTTGAGAATAGAATTGTTTTACAAACTCCACATTTTCCTGCCGGCAAGCTCTTAAGAACGCCTCCCTGGAAATCGACTCATCTATATCCAAACTATAAAGCAAAACCCCCAAAAAAAAGTCGTTGGCGTCTACCGCTCGGAGAAGATGCTCCAGAATCTTTTGTCTATCAATTTCACATTCGCTTAAAAACTGTATAGAGGAGCTGCTTCTATGAAGAATTGCAATGTCAAAACCCCGGTGCAGCACCTCCTGGTTTAAAGGAAATTTAGCCATCAATGCGGAAAGAAATTCTGTCCCACCCCTCGACAGCTCAAGATAGAACAGCTCTTCAAAGAGGGCAACATCCCCCTCGAAGTACTGCTCAAGTAGATAAAACTGCCCTACTTTTCGCTCTTCAAAAGCCATTTTGAGGCCGATTTGGATCAGCTGCGGGGTAATTTGTTTTGTAATAAGGAGCTTTTCCAAAGAAAGTAAATCCCCGAATAAAAGGGTCTCTAGGAATTCTTTCTTATTCGGTTCGGGTTTGATTGTGGATCCCCTAGTATCTCCAACAAACCAACTTCTTAGAGAGGGGCACACCCCTATAGGGGGTCTTTGCTCTAAAATGCAACTGGCAATAGAGGACGTTGCGCTTTCGGCAGTTGTAGGAGTTCGGGATACCTCTTTTTTTGAATCATGTACCGAAGCTGAGGGAATTTCGGAAAATCTATCAATAGGAGACATAGGCTACAAGTGGGTATACAACTTAAAGGGGATTTTTCTTTTGAGGGTCTAGA
>RGXB01000093.1 GCA_010029555.1 bacterium | reverse complement strand
TTGGTATCTTTGGAAAGCTGGCAAGGATAGCTGCCCAATCGCATGGTTCCACCAAGCTGGGTCACGTTTTTACATTCAAGCAGGCTAAGTACAACAGGGTTTTTGGTCTCTTGGTCCATTTCGGTAGAGTTAGCGTCCTCAATCCCTAAAACAGATCGGGAAAATTCGATCGTCATTACCTGGAGCCCAAGGCAAATTCCGAAACAGGGGATTTTACTTTCTCGCGCATGTTTGGCTACCTGAATTTTCCCCTCAAAACCCCTTGGACCAAAGCCTCCCATGATTATAAAGGCGTCAACCTCAGGGATCTTTTCCCCTTTTTCCAATGATTCAGCATCGACTTCGACAAGGTGTACTTTGGTATCCTGATTAAGCCCTGCATGGTGCAGTGCCTCAAATACCGACTTGTAGGCATCTTTGTGCTCAAGGTATTTCCCTACAACCCCGATCGAAACACTCTTTTCGAGTTTGGACTGTCTTTCGAGAAGATTTTCCCAAACCGTTACATGCGCCTGGTTTGGGGGGCTTAATTTGAGGATTTGCGCAAGGAGAAGATCGATCTGTTGGGCTTTTAGACTGATAGGGACCTCAAAAAGGGCCTCCTTAACATCGGGTTGATCCATAACTGCATGGATGGGGACGTTACCGAATTGGCTAATTTTTTTTAAGCTATCGCTGGGTACGGGTTCATCTGAGCGGCAGATCACAATGTCGGGGATAATTCCCACCTGCCTTAAGGCGCTTAACGAATGTTGGGCCGGTTTTGTTTTTGTCTCGCCCGAACTTTTTAAATAAGGGACATAGGTTAAATGGATGTTGCAACAGAACTGGGGGTTTTCGTACCGCATCTGCCGCATAGCCTCCAAGAAGGGGAGCGATTCGATATCGCCTACTGTTCCACCCACCTCGATCACGGTAATTTCGGTGCCAGAGAGCTGGGCTAGCTGAATACGCCGTTTAATCTCATCGGTTACATGGGGAATCACCTGTACGGTGGATCCCAGATAGTCCCCCTTACGCTCTTTTTGCAACACGCTGTCGAGGATTTGTCCTGCTGTGGCATTCGATTTTTTGGAAATTTTACAGTGGGTATAACGTTCGTAATGGCCCAGATCAAGATCGGTCTCAGCTCCATCATCGGTAACATAAACCTCGCCGTGCTGGTAAGGGCTCATGGTTCCAGGATCCACGTTAAGATAGGGGTCTAACTTGATAATAGATACCTTGTAACCCATGCTCTCAATAATGGAGGAGATAGAGGCGGCGATCACACCCTTGCCTAGCGACGAGAGGACCCCGCCGGTGATAAATATAAAACGACCTTGCATGGAGAGATCATACCTATATAGGCAGAATTTCGGCAAGTTTCTAAAATTAAACAATAAAATATTTGAGCGGGTTTTGTTTTTATCATTTAAAGATAAGGTATTTGTATCGCAGAAATTATTCGAATGTATATCCTTAAAATTGAATTAGATCCATTCATCTTGAGGAGGTTAAATCATGGACATAGGAAATGCTGTCCCAGGTTTTATTCTAGATTTTTCCAAAAGCGTTGTTGAGGTGTATCGTGAAAAAAGAAACCCGAATCAACGAAACATGACAAAAGAGATTCAAAAAATCATTAGATTTATTTTTGAGGTGGTAATGACAACCACTTTTTATTGCTTTTTAAAGCCGAAAAGTTTTTTGGAGTCCCGAATATCTTTAACCAGAGGGGCTAAATCGGTGCTGTGCCTAGGGGTTTCACGCTCCTCATTTTTCTTGGCAGCCGGCTTGGATCTGATCTTTAATACCTATTTTACCTCACAAAAAGGGGTTGCCAAAATACTCAATTTGGCCCTTAAAGTGGTAGGGGTCTCGTTTATTTTGAACGCGGAGGAGGATGGGGAGAGGTCATTTATGTTTGATTTAGCCCACTCTTATACCCGTAACGTCTCCATCTATTTGAATAAAAAAATATTTCCTAATAGCCCCCCATTAGCTCTCGATTCATTGTAGATTGAGCATCCCCTTAATTTTTCAAAAAAAGGGTAAAATACTCTTGGACTTTTCGTTCAAAAATGGGTTAATATACCTCTTATTTAGTTGGATTGGTAAGGGGCTATTTCAACCCTTTTTAGATCCCAATTTTTTTTCAACGGGGGTCATTTTAGAAAGAGGGGAAGAAGAGCTTTTTTCTCGTTTTTTCAAAATGAATTTTATGATGGGTGAAAAATGAAAGACAAATTGCGCGTGGGGGTGTTGTTATCAGGAGGTCCTGCCCCGGGCGGCCACCATGTAATTGCTACCCTTTTTGATCTTTTGGAAGACTTTGGAGAGCTTTACGGAATTGAACGGGGTGCTGAGGGGTTGATCGAAGGGGCGGTGCGTCTTCTCAAAAAAGAGGAGGTGGATCATTTTAGGCTTAAAGGGGGATTTGATCTTTTAAAAACCCGTAGACGAAAGATTTTAGCTTCCGATATTCAGGCTATTCGAAACACGCTCGATAGATTCCATTTTGACGCTCTCCTTTTTATTGGTGGGGATGACACGGCAACCAACGCATATAAATTATCCAAAGAGGTTTCCACCCTCATCATTCATATACCCAAGACGATTGATTTTGATCTTGCGGTACCTTCGTTTGGTTTTGATACTGCAGTTGAGCTTTTGAGCCAACTCATCAAAAACCTCAAGGTGGATGCCAGATCCACAGGCAAGTACTATCATGTTTTGAAGCTTATGGGGCGCGATACAAGCCATATAACTTTAGAGTGCGCTTTAAGAAGCAAAGCAAATTTTACCCTTGTAACAGAGGAGCTGATAACAAACCAGACGACTCTGGAGCAAGTGGTAGATGAGATCTTGGATTTTTTCCAAAAAAGGAAAAAAGACTATGGGGTGCTGCTAATTCCAGAGGGGATCAGTCTAGCTCTTAAAGAGCTTGAAGAGGATACAGAGTTAGATTCCCATGGGAATGTCGATCTCTCGGGTATGGAATCCCATATTAAACTTATGCAGCATGTGCAAAAAAGGGCGGCCGAAAAAGGGGTGAAGATTCCCCCTTTAAGATTTGCAAACATGGGCTACGAAGCCCGTTGCCAAGATCCTACTCCGTATGATTTAGCCTACACCAAAAAACTTGGAATTCGTGCATTTCAAGCTATTTTGGAGAAAAAAAGCGGTGTTATGGTAGCCGAAGACGGGGCTCACCCGATAGAAAACTATATGATCCACGATCCTAAAAGGGGGCATGTTGTCAAAAAGATTTCTGTAGATCTACACGGAAAGAAATTTCAACAGTATCAGGGGATGAGAGAAGCTCTGGTCTATGAAGATTAAAACGACACCTGTAAGGGTTGGACCTGTTGTGATTGGGGGAGGGTCCAAAGTAAAAATCCAATCCATGACAACGGCGAAAACCGAGGATGTAGAATCCACTTTAAAAGAGATTTTAGAGCTTTATGAGGCTGGATGTGAGGTTATAAGATTGACCGTCCAGGGGATCAAACAGGTTGAATCTGTGAAAGAGATCCGTAAAAGGATTGAAGAGAAAGGGCTTAAAATTCCCTTGGTTGCCGACATCCATTTTTTCCCAAAAGCTGCTTTTGAGGTAGCTCCCTATGTGGATAAAGTTCGGGTCAATCCCGGAAATTTTGCAGTCGAGTCTTTTAAAGAGTTAATCTCCATTTGCAAGAAGCACAACACCGCAATCCGTGTAGGTGTGAATCATGGATCATTGGCTGAAGATATTTTATATGCTTATGGGGATACCCCGCTTGGGATGTGCGAATCGGCTTTAAGGTTTTTGAGAATCGCTAAAGAGGAGTCTTTTGATCAAATTGTAGTCTCGCTAAAGTCCTCCAATCCCCTAGTAATGATGCGCTCCTATCGTCTATTTGTCGAAATGCAAAAAAAAGAGGGTCTCTCTAGCCCTTTGCATTTAGGGGTTACTGAGGCGGGTGAGGGGATGGAGGGGCGTATAAAAGCGGCTTTCGGAATAGCCCCCCTTTTGCTCGAGGGGATTGGCGATACGATCCGCGTTTCGTTAACTGAAGATGCTGTTCATGAGATTGGCCCTTGTAAAATACTTCAAAATATCCCCCCTTATCCGGGAAAATTGGAGTATACTGGAGAGAGTAAAGAGGAGGCGATCCTCCAATTGGCAGGATGGGCTGGCACGTTTCTTTTAGAAAATCCAACCACAGACATTGAGGTGAAGACCCCTTTTGGGGAGGCTTTTGACAAAAACCTTAAAGAGGGAATTTTACAGGCTGCCCGTATCAAAATGACCAAAGCCGATTTTATCTCCTGTCCAAGTTGTGGAAGAACGCAGTTTAACCTGCAATCGGTTACCCGCAAAATCAAAGAGGCTACAAGCCACCTTGCCGGTGTAAAAATAGCGATTATGGGCTGCATAGTAAACGGTCCGGGAGAAATGGCCGATGCCGATTTCGGTTATGTGGGCTCAAAACCGGGGTATATAG
>RGXB01000092.1 GCA_010029555.1 bacterium | reverse complement strand
CAAGCGTGCGTGCCCCCGAAATTATGGATGGGTTTGATCAAGCCCGCCTAAGGGTTACAACTGATCCGTTTGGGTGTCATGATCCGGCCACGAGCACATTATGGAAAGCACTAGTTGAAGAGTGTTTGGAAAATAAAGATTCCCTTCCCAGTTCGGTCTATTTTCGAATCGATCCTATGCTCTGCTCTCTTGGTGAGCCGGTGTACTGGAAAATCACAAATGCTATCGCTAACGCTTTGATGACATTACCAGCAGCCAAAGGGGTTGTTTTTGGGGATATAGACAGCTTTAGATTCAAAAAGGGATCTGAGTTCAATGATCCTTTTAAGGTGGATGAAAACAAAGAAATCAGGCTCCAAAAAAACGACTCTGCGGGTACTTTAGGGGGAATTTCTACAGGGGAACCTCTGTATGGAGAGGTGTTTTTTAAAGCCCCATCTTCTATTGCAAAAGAGCAGTTTTCGATGAATAAACTCCTTGAGGTGAAAGGGAGACACGACCCCCTTGTTGCTCCTCGTGCCAGAATTGTAGTGGAATCGATGCTTTGGCTCACTTTGATGGACCTTTTTTTAGCCAACAACGGGCAATACATGAAAGATAAGGAGTTATCTTGTCTCGTCAGGTAATTGTCTACGCAAAGTGTTTGAAAAATCATTTGTCCAGACTCTCCCGTTTTGGGCTGGAGGGTACTTTTTTTGAAATTGAGGGGAACGAAACAAATAAATCCATCGAGTCCTATCTCAAGATTATCGATTTTTTAATTGAAAAAGACTTTAAAAAATCGGATCTTTTGGTGGCCGTGGGGGGAGGATCTGTTTTGGATCTTGTGGGTTTTGTTGCTGCAACATTTATGAGGGGGGTAGAAGTCGCTTTTGTCCCTACAACTCTCCTAGCGATGGTGGATGCCTCGATTGGGGGCAAAAATGGGATCAATCGCCCATGGGTAAAAAATATACTAGGAACTACTTACCTTCCTAAACAAACATTTCTGGACATGTACTTTTTATCCCTAATGTCGCCCGAGGAGCTTTATCCGGGCTATGTGGAGATGATCAAGGTAGCAGTGATCGATGCTTTTTGCTCTATAGACCAAACTGAAGAGCGTTTGAAGAGGCAATATTCTGGTTCTTTCCTTGAGGATTGGGAATTTCCCCCTTCAGAAAAATCCATTGAGCGGGCACGGGCTTTAAAACAGGGGATTGTCGGAGAGGATATTCAGGAAAAAGGGCTGCGTAAGCTGCTAAATTTCGGACATACTGTAGGTCATGCACTTGAAGCCTATCTTGACTTTACCATGTCTCATGGGGAAGCTGTACAGCATGGAATGAGTGTTGAGATGGAGTTGCTCGAGTTTCCACTGGTTTTGAGACAGAAAATCGCCTCCTATTTCCCCTATAAAACACCCTTTCCGGCGATTCATCGAGAGAATTTTTTGAAAATACTTTTGCGCGATAAAAAAAATGCAGAAAACAAAATCGCACTATCTAATGTCCTCATGCATAAACATAAAGAATATATCGCCTATTTCGATGCCGAGAAGGTCGTTAACGCTTGCTTAAAAAGGGCTCATGATAGTTTATACCCTGGGGCCTGACGAGGAGGAATCCCCCCTCGAAGTCGATTTTATTGAGCTTCGCCCTGATCTTACCCACCTAACAACTGTTTCTCAAAAGGTAGTTCTGACAAAACAACCACCCAATAGTATAGCGAGCTTTTGTGACATCTCCTTCCCCGAATCGTTCCACCAATTCAGGGGAGCGTTTCCTTTTGTAAAGTGGATCTATTCATTTCATGGCCCCTTTATCTCTTACGAAAACACCTTAAGGCTTCTGCAAAAAATGGATCAAAACACCCCCGACCTCTTAAAAGTCTGTTTCGATCGCATCAGCTTTAGTGACTATTTGGAACTCAAGCCCCTATTTTCTCTCTATAAGGATCGATTGATTCTGTTTGCCCAGGGAGAGGAGTGTCAAGCTACACGAATTTTAAGCTTTCTCTGGGGTGCTCGATGGATCTACACTTCAAAAAACGGGTTATACGGCCAGATTCCCCTGAAAGAGCTTTTAGAGATCTATCAAATCAAACGGCTTACTAGGCAAACATCTCTATACGGTCTGATCAAAGGGAAAAAAAGCCCCCCCTCAATCGGTTACAAGATTTATAATCCCCTTTTTGCTAGGGAAAAAATCGATGCTTTGTACCTCAATCTCCCTGTTGAAGAAAATGAGGTGGAAAAAGTGTTAAAGTCAGATCTTTTTCAGGGTTTTAGTATCACGATGCCCTTTAAAGAGATCGCTTACCGTCTTTGCAAAACTCTAGCCCCTTGCGCCACCATCTGCCGAGCGGTCAACACGTATGTATTGGGTGTGGGATACAATACCGATATAGAAATCCTTAAAACCCTATCTCTAGGTGGCAAACGAGTTGCAATTCTTGGGGGGGGTGGGGTAGCGAAAGCTTTTGCCCTTTTTCTAAAAAACAACTATGAAGTGCACCTCTTTGTACGTTGCAAGAAAAAAAGAGACGCTATTGAGAGGGAACTGCAACTCAAGGTCTCTTTGCTTGACGATTGGCAATCCGATTTTGATATGGTTATCGACACTTTACCTGTATATGACCTCGGTTTACCGATTCAAAAGGGGATTCAGATCTTAGACGCCAAGCTCGTTCCTAATCCCGAGTATGAAAAATTTCCCCTTTTTATAAGTGGGAAAGAGATGTTTTTAGCCCAAGGGAAACAGCAGCTGAAAATTTTTTTCAAAAAAGAATTTGTTCTTTAAAAAAAATTTACACAGTGTTAAATTTTAATTATCAGTGTCGGTAAAACGTTTGAGAGCTCTGATTCAGTAGCAATTAAAGCGGTGGTGCAATCGCCTTTGGCTATTTTAGAACGCAATATTGAAAAACTGCGTGACGTTCAAAATGTTGTCGAAGAAATACTCAAAATCAAAGATGAACCGATCTGCGGTACGAAATTCACGAAAAGACAAGTAACCGATGCTACTTTTCGCTGTGTAGATTACTTGGCCGCTTTTGTAGCTGTGGCATTAATCATTATGGAAACTTCAGACACGGCAGCAAAATATCTTGGGGAAACAGATGTTCCCAAAGGATTTACTGCAGCCCTCGTCATGGTTTCCAAAGTTTTATCTGCTCTAATGGATCATCGCAGAAAGCAGGAGTTGGAGCGCCAAAAGTTTTTAACCATGCTCAAAGATGTTGAGATCAAATGTAGAAAAATCGAAGAATTTGCCGCTATCTACAATGTTTTCCGCTCCATTAGCGCGCTCAAAAATGAAGGCAACCTAGCTTTCGACCAAAAATCCAACTGCAAAGAAGCGGTGAAGGTCCTCAAATCGATGCCCGATGCAAAATTGAGTGGAGACTTTGCCAAGAATCTCAAAAAACAGCTTTCGGAAGCGATTCAGGAGGGGGCTCGGGATTTGGTCCAAGAGAGGTTTCGCGCGATTTTTGATCGTAATAAACCGATCAATGTGAAACGCAGATTATTCGATCGCTGGTACAACGCCTATGTTATTTCCAATAGGATGTCAAAAATCTACAAATCCAATCGATTTATGCTTTTGGAAAGCAAAGAAAAGCTCAAGTTTACCTATAAACAATGGGCAGCCATCATTTTAAAAAGAAAAAGGGTGTTAGAAAGATCTCGAGAGCTGATGTGTGGTAGCCCCCAAGCAAAAGAGGAGCTCTCACAAGCATATGTGGCAAGCCCTTCAATGGAAAAGTTTACCTTTGAAAACCCGGTGAGGAGACACTCTTTTATGGAATCTCGATCGGCTGTAGAAGGGGCTGGTGTATTTTCTCAAGAGGCTTCGGTAAAACAAAGACAATCGGAAGATTCTCAAAGTTTAGGAAGCGAGGGGGAGATGGATTGTTTGTCCTCGGGCGATGAGAGGGGGTCTTTTTCCCGTTTTTCTCCACCAAAATCTCAAAGAAGGGGGGAGGTGTACATGCGTCGAGCTAGATCACAGCGTAGTGTATTGCCTAATGGTGGGTATCGATCGGGATCCAGCGAATCGGCACGGAGTCATTTGTCCTTCCAGGAGGCGAGTTTTTCAAAAAGAGCAGACTGGCAATCTCAAGCTGCTATGATGGGGTATTCTATTGATCCCCGCTTTGCGAACTCCCAATCCTATCACCCTGGTTACGCTGCTCTGCAACCCTCGTCCACATTTTGGGCAGGTAAAGAGGGGTTGAAGCATCCACAAGCTTACGAGCAAGAGCCGCTACAAATGGTAAGACAAGAGCCAACTCTTGGTGGCGTGCATCGGCAGATGCCGCAAATGGCTGAGGTCAGAGCTGCTCACCCACCTTTCCCGATAGCTATGGGTCCAGTACCTCCCTATTTAGCGGACGAATCCTTGCAAAGAGAGGGGAATCTTTCGATCCATTCCAGCTCAAGAAGATCGAGTTTCTCTTCAGTTGAGCGGGAGGTGACTGTTTTGGGTACACAAAAAGAGATCATTCAGCAGGGAGAT
>RGXB01000091.1 GCA_010029555.1 bacterium | reverse complement strand
GTGGCCGTTTTTTTTGTATAACATTCATGCCGATTTGGACATTTGGCCTCTTCACAAACTGTGTTAAGTCCATATTTTTTTAAAATCTGATCGGTTTCAAACCGCGAGTCTGAGGGCTTTACTCTTAAACGGTAGGTGGAGGGGATGAGTCTCTCAAGTCGCGGCTCGGCATCAAAAAAATCCTTCTCCATCAAACTAGAGCAACCTTTTGTTTTTTCTTTTTTGGAAAATGGATCTGTTTATCTAGAACCATCTCAAATGGTTCAACCATCGCCTCTGCGTAGGTGGGGTGGGCAAAAATAGTGGTGTCAAAAGTATCAAGTGTAAGTTCTTGCGTCAGATATATAGTCGCAATGGCAATCATGGTTGTGGCTTGCTCTCCGACTATTTCCACACCATGGACGACTTTCGTTTTTTCATCATAGTAAACGGTGATAGTTCCTAAAGTTTTAGCGCTTGCAACCGCTTTGCCATTTGCTCCGTAGGGGAAAATCTGTTTTGCCCCCTCAAGAGTTCCAACAACAGCGATCTCGGGTTTGGTAAAAATTACTTGCGGTACAAGTTTGGGGTCAAAATGCCGATTTTTGTTAAAGATAGCGTCAACAGCGACTTTTCCTTGGTAGGAGGCGGCGTGGGCTAGCATGAAAACACCATTTACATCCCCTATCGCAAAAATGTTTGGGATATTGGTACGCATCTGTTCATTGACTTGGATGAAGCCTCTTGGATTTGTAAAGACTCCCGCTTTTTCGAGCTTAAGCCCCTCGGTAAAGGGTCTTCTTCCGATCGCCACAAGGACTTTTTCAGCCTGAATTTTTTGGCTATTGTCTAAGTTAAGCTCCACCTGTCCGCTCTGAATCGAATAACCGGTTACCCTTTTTTCGAGCTCTAAACGTATTCCCATGGATTTCAAGCTCTCAGTGAGCTGTGCTGAGGGGGAATCTCCGACCGGTTTGATAATTTTATCGAGTGCTTCGATGATGGTCACCTCGACCCCCAAACCACGCATCATACAGGCAATTTCGCATCCGATATAACCGCCGCCAATCACAGCTAAAGTTTTCGGAAGCTCTTTGAGCTCTAATATTGAGGTTGAGCTAAGGATGTGCGTATCGTCAAAAGGGATAGCGGGAAAGGGGGATACCTCAGAGCCTGTCGCTATAATGATAAATTGAGTATCAATCATTTCGGTGCCTGAGTCGCTTTGTACCCGGATGCGAGTTTGAGATTCAAAAGAGGCTAACCCATCAATCAGCTCCACCTCGTGGCTTACTATGGTGGTTCTTAAACCCGATTGCATTGTTTGGATTACCTGATCTTTACGTGCGCTCATCTTATCGTAGTGCACCTTGACGGGGCCGGCAACTTCAATCCCATGCTTTTGAGCCTCTTGGGTGATTGTTCTATGCACTTCGGCGCTTGTGATCAGAGCTTTGCTTGGAATGCAACCCCGATTCAAACAGGTTCCACCCAAATCTTTTTGTTTTGAGATGAGAGCCGTTTTGCATCCATGATGTGCGGCATAGATTGCTGCAACATAACCGCCGGGACCGGCTCCAATCACTACCACATCAAAAGTGCGCATGAGTTTTTCATCCATTCAGGTTCGACTATTTTTTTAGTATAAGGGAATTTGTCATCCTAAATCAAAAGGTTTCATGGAAACCTTAAAACCAAAAGTTGAAAGAAATTTAAGACAACTGTTATGGGGCAAAAAAACCTCCATTCGAAACGGGGAAAAGAGTCTATGACCAATCAATACGCAAAACTTTGCCCTTTTTGTGAAGGATTCATCGACTTTTATTCTGAAGATTGCCCCTACTGCGGCTCACAGATGGATAAAGTCGAAAATAAAGAGATATTTACCCCGATATATCAGGTGAAATCTGAGGAGCCTGTCGTTGCTTTGGTGCCCGATAATAGGGGGGTTCGCTCATTTTACTCTATTGTTGTTGGGGGAGTACTCGCTCCGCTGGCACTCTTTTTGTGGGGTATTGGCGGATCCAAAGGGGTGGATATCACCATACAAACCTATTGGATGCCCTGGATTTTTATAGCCGCTATGATTCTTTTGGTCTACGGACTGTGTAAGGGAGAATAAAAAGGGTTTTAAAACGCGATTTTTATGCCGGCGTGGGCCCCTGTGAAAAAGGTTGCTGAGCCGTTGAAGGGGAGTTTGTTCGACCCTTTATTGAAGTAAATCCAGTCCCCCCCTACCGTTATACCCACTAAAAAACGGTCATCAAAAAAACTCCCCGCCCATTCAAGGCCCCCTTGCAAGTCTAGGCTAAACCGGCTGTAGGTTTGGGTAAGTTTTTGATCAGTAAGCGTTCGATCTAAAAAAGTTTCGGATTGAAAATCTTTGAAGGTACCGGCATACCATGTTCCCAAAGCTTCCCCTGTCAAAAAGAAATTTCCGAAAAGCTGCAAGAAACCGGTTAATCCCGCTTGAGGTCCTACACCATAAAACTTGGATGAGCGAAAGAGGATATCGGTGCCTGCTGCAAAAGTCCCCCCGTCATACGTAACATCGTAGCTTTGGTTAAGCCACAAATTTCTTACTCCAATTTTCGGATAGATAAGGATATCCTCACTTAAAAGATTGAATAGGGCATATGCATCGATACTCCAAAGATCGATGGCCCCTTTTATGGAGGAAAAGCGTGTGTAATCGCTTGGTAATTTATCGTTCCATAGTGTGAAAAGGGGGTAAAACCCCTCTAAAGCTGAGGTTCCATACCTCTCGTTCAACGCCCCTTGGTAGGAGGTAAATCTTGCCCCCACTTCCCCAAAAAAAACATCATAATATCCGCTTAATCTATAGCCTGGCCGCCAGGAATAGGTGGGTTTGTCAATCCGATTTAAAAGAAAATCCGTCGTGGTAAAAACTGGTGTAGAGTGGGTGGCACAACCAAAATCATTTTGGTATGTTGTCCAGTAGAGAAATTCTCCCTCAATTTCAATATTTGTATGACTATTTTCAGCACATAAAATGGGAAAAAAAGAAAAAAGAAAAAGAGAAATACCTAGAGTAGAATTTTTTTTCATGGTAGGCCCTAACCTCAACAAAATGGCACCTGCTATTCTAACCTCATATGACCTAGTTTATTTTTAAAATTCCAGAGATTACCGAACATCTTCAAAAAAATAGGGGGGTTATTTTCCCTTTTATAGATTTATTGTAGTCTTTTTTCTAATCACCTTTAGTTAGTTTTTGCTATTTTACGGAGGGTCGATTATAGTTTGTCCCTCGAGACTACCAAATGTAAGGGTAATATAGGGGTCTTCTGTCGTGTCAAATGTGGTTGTGCCGACAAATCCTAAAAGGTCATCGTTTTTGGACGCATAAATTTGGGGTTGATTGGTAGAAAAAGCCTGATGGAGTGCTTTTGCGTATAGGTCATAGAAGGGTCCCGACTGAGAGGGGAATATCGTCTGTAAAAAAGTATTTGTGTAGAAATTGGCTTGGTTTGCCTGAAAAAAAGCGGTATTGAGCGTCTGACTTGCACCATTAACCGGAAGAAGTCCGCTACTAAACGCTGCAGTGAGGTTATCTACCAATTCTTTTTGTACATCTGAAATTGCCCCAAACGCACTGTAATCACCCGAAAAAAATCCAATGGAGTCAGTGGGAAGATTAAGTGAAGAAGATAAAGTGACTGTACCAGAGGTGTATTGGAAATCAAAACTGTAGGGGTTGCTAGTCGCTGTTGAGCCAGACATGGTGATATTATAAGGGGGTGCGACACCTGAGCAATCGATAAAAAGTTTATTCGAACCATTAGATTGATAAAATGTTTTCCACACTTTATCCGTCCAATCAAAAGGTTCTATGAAAAGAGAAGAATTAGATAAGTAAGTTTTGGGAAAAATTGGAGTTAAAGTGCTCATTGCTAGTTGTGTTGACGAAAGTCTTAAGTTGACTGGCGTACTTCCAGAAGTAGAATTAATAAATAATTTTTTCCAAAGCTTAGAATTTGTTTGATCATATACAGAGTTTAAAATTCCTTCAAAAGCGGTAAAACAAGAGGATCTGCTCTGCCAAAAGCCACAGTTTTGATTGGCACTATTCGATGTAGGTTTTGCAAGGTAGAGCTCCAAGTACATAGGGAGACCAAAAAAATCTATCGCACTTACAGAAAATTGACTGTTCTGTCCTGAGGGTAAAAAAGCACAAAGAGCCTTATCAAATAGAAGTTTATAGTATTGTTTAGTTGGATCTAGTGGTTCAATTTTTTTAAAATCATATCCACCAGTTGATTCGACATCCAGCTGAACAGCCCATTTATTTGGGAGGTTTTCATCTTTCTTACCAATCGAAAAATAGATTTCTCCGGAGTCAAGATAGGGTAAGTAGAGATAATGATTTCCGTTTAAATTGGGAAGGTCCTTTATTCTGAAAGCATAATCTGAGGATATGCTTGATGCTGTCGTGTTGATTCTTGTCCCTTTGCCGTTGTTTAGGTCTATCTGTACAAAACAGGCTTGTGTAGGAGTTAGACCTGACGCGACAGGAACTTTACCTGTAATTACCGCCCAAGTATCAAATTGAGCCGAATTGGGATCCACAAAAGTAATCGGTAGAAAATC
>RGXB01000010.1 GCA_010029555.1 bacterium | reverse complement strand
TAATGGTGAGGCATAAAGAGCTATCTCTTTTCTTGGGTTCCTATTTGCTCTACGGAAAAGATCAAAGGGGCTGGGAAAATTTCATCTCGACAATGCTCACAATCCAAAAAGAGAATCCACAGGAGCCTTTTTTAGAGGGAATGCAAACACTTGTTAAACTCAATCAGCAAAACCCCTTTCCCTCAGGGGCAGCCGCTCTATTAGTGGAGAATTTTTCCTCTTACCTGGAGGTTGGGGATCTTTTTTCCTTGTCCCGTTCGGATACTACCGTTCTTGATACAATTTTTTTTAGAGAAAAAGATCCTTTTTCCCTTGTTCGCCCCTACTGGGATCGTGAAATTTTGGATGCATTTTTTGAGAGGTGCACCAAAAAAAATCAACAGGAGCTTTGGAAGAATTTGCACCTTACCCCTACCAACATCGGGGGTTGTTTGCGCTATCTTAGGGAAAATAGTACCGATGAGGTTCAAAAGATCTTCGTCTCAAAGTGTGAAAATTTGTCAGATAAAGACCAAATCGATGTTTATTATTCCCTTTTTCCTCAATTGGGTAAAACAGCATTTTACGGATTAAAAGAGCCCGTAGGTGATCCTCTAAACTCATTACAAAACGAGCTGCAAAGTCTTTTATTTAGCACCTTCTTACATGTCGGGACAAAACTCTCTGGAAATGTAGCCTCCCACCTTTTTCGTTGCGCTCTTTTGGTCGAAAATGGGGTGGAAAAATTTAGCGAAGTTTTCCAAAATCCTAAGGACTACACTCATGAAGCGGATTGGAGCTCTCATGAAGTGGATGTTTTTTTAGAGCTGCTTTATCGGAAAAAAAAGCTCTTGAATCTTCTTGAGGAGCCTATCTTTCCCCCTCTTTTCAAAACCATTTTGGCCAAAGTTTTGGCTTCACCCTATATTGAAGAGTTTTTAACCAGGGGAAAAAGTTGCGAGCTTGTCCTTTCTTTGGCCCGTTTTCAACCCCAGCAGCTACAGGGTTTTTTGGGTAAATTTGAGACCTTTTTGTTCAAAGAAGGACAATCAGGCGAAGAGGCCTCAAAGCTTTTTTCAAAGCTTAAAGATCTCTTAAGATTTAAAAAAAGGGGCAATTTTCCCGCTATAGCCAATTTATGGGCCGATGCCCTTGAAAGGGCTATGGTGAGGGGAAAAGGGGCACTCGTTGGGGGCATGAAGAGCGAATTCCACAAGATGGGTAAATTTTTTCTCTTTTTCCCCATGCTCTATATCCAAAAGTGGGACGGTTATCAAAATACCCCTGTAGCCGAAAATTTAAGAGAATTGTTGAAGCATTACGGGGAGGTATTGAAAAGCGGGGATACCCATGTTATGGATAATCTACTCTCTTTTTTAGAGATTTTAGATTCAGCCCCCATATACCCATTAGCTAAAATGGACATTCTTAAGAGCGTTATGCAATTTTCTAAGGAGGAAACAGGGGAGTACCCCATAAAGCAAAAGCTTGCAAACCAGATTATTTACCGTATGAGCGTTTTGCAAATAGCATTGAAAATGAACCTCTCAGTAGTAAAAGGGGATTCTTTTTCAGAACCCCTTTTTTTGGAAAAAGCGCTCCCTTTTTTACAGGCTATGTCTAACGACTATAAGCAGCAGTTCATCAAAAAAATCCTCAATGAAAGATTGAGAGAAGCCTGGTTCAGGTACTATTCGGGTGCCCTAGAAAAAGGGCTTATGTCGGAATTTTTAGAACTCACCAATAGAATAGTTTTGAGCGATCATACCTCCCGTTATGCAACGCGACCATTTGAGGGGATGTGGAATCCAACTACCGGTCAGGTATGGGAAAAATGGAAAAATAACAGAGAGTTTAGCCCAATTGAGGGGGGCCTAAGGGTTCTTTTTACCGATGATCCGACAGACCTTTTTTTGTGTGGAGAGGAGGTTTCAGGGAGTTGTATGCACACTTCAAATAAAAATCCCTTTCTTCTGCACTACACCAATGAAGGGGTTAATAAGATGCTTGCTGTAAAAAATACGCAGGGTTCAATAGAGGCGCGCGCTATCGTTCGGCTCATTTGGAACGATTCCCATAGTAGGCCGGCCCTGTTTTTGGAAACCCCCTACGGAAAATCGGCCCATTTTCAGTCTATTCAGATTGCTGCAAAAAGTTTGGCCAACGATACCAACCTTGAGCTCTTCGGTTTTGACTTTTACAAAAGAGAGCAGTCAAGGGAAACCTCTATGATAGCATTTGAAAAACCTTCGCTGAACGGCTGGTCCGATCTGATAGGAAGATTTGATGGGCGTACAACAGTATCGGCAAGAATTATCGAGAAGGCTTCCACAGAAGATCAAGAGGCAACCCATGGTCTGATCTCGCAATACTTTTCTAAAAATAAGGGCGATTATGATTGGTTCACTTTTGCCCTAGCCCTTCTAGGAGCGGGTACAATCCTAAAAAAATCGGCTTACTATTCCACTATGTATGACGGGGAAAAAAAATAAAATATTTCTATTCAATCTCTTTCTTAAAGATTCTGGGAATTTTAATCCGATAAAGACAAGAAAAAGCGTTTTTAGTTTTCAATAAAGCGAACTCTTAATCAACGAAAAAAAAGAGATTGTTGTAATCCCCAAAGGGTTAACGTCTTAAAATTTTGCATTTATTTTATAAATTTTTGTAATATAATAGTTTGGTTAGTAACTTTTAAGGAGCTTCAAATGGCCATCCTACCCAATAATATAGAGATGTTCAACATGGATGGAATTGGTCTAATTTCCCCAATTTTTCCAGGCGCATAATAGTTCTTTTGGTTCTCAATCCACTCAATCATCAGCCGGCTCCCTCCCCAAATCACCCTCTTTAATCCCCTTGAACCAAGTTCAAAACTCACCTCCGTCTGTTTCAATTCCTCCGATGAAAGGGAAAGAAAATGTAAAGAAACTTTATAGATCCATGTTTTGTGCGGAAACGGTTAGTAAACCAGCTCAAATGGGTGAGTTGCCAAAATCAAATCGTCTATTTTTTGGGTCGGAATTTGTAAACGGCAAACCTCCTAAACTAGAGCCTAAACAGCCCCCCTCTTTAGGCCTTGCAACGGTTTCATTCGCTACCGACTCATATGTACAAGAAGAAATGGCTCTTGAAGCAAAGGGTGCAGCCTTGAAGCTCAGTTGTTGTGCAAAAAGAGCCTTAGTCCGAGGGGCATATTTCAATATGAGAGATTCCTTAAAGAAAAGGGTCACAAATCCATCTAGAAAGGTGTGTACAGAACCACCTAAAATTGCCCCGCCTCAAGTTATTTCTGCGACAAACGCAAGAAATGTAATTATCGGATTTAAACCTCAAAAAACCCATGTGGGGGGGGGCGGTAATGGAACCTAAACCTGAATGCGAATCTTCCTCTGATGAGGAGGGATACCCCTTTGATTTTAGAGTTGAGCCTCAAAAGCACTAAATCGCAGTAGTGTTAGATTTTAAAAAAAAATTCAGAAGTGAAGGCAAGTTTTGTGTATGTTTGGGATTGGGTCTTTAAGTGACATGGATGGACGATCAACTGCAGATGCGGAATGGAGTGATAGTTTTACCCCATCGCGAAGCCTTGAAGAAAGGGATATCAAAAAGCGGCTTGAATCTCTCATGGAGTGGCGTATCGAAAAGGGGCCGATCGAATTCGCCCCCTACGGTTTCCCAAGAGATCAAAAAAAATCTAGCATAAGCGATAAAACTGTTATCAAAATTATCGGTTTTGAGCAAAAAGGGGAAGTTTTTGCAAAAGCACCCGGTCAAAAGCCAACCCTAAAAGAGATGCCAAGTCAACGACCCTCTTGTTTCTCTAACCTTGCAAAAGAGTCTCGGTTGGGTCTTGAGGCGATTCAAAGAATCTGTATAGAAAAAAAATCTACTTTTAAAGAAGCCGACAAGAAAACATCCCATCCACCGCTGCAACGAGTTGATCCTCTTTTGACAGTTTTTAGAGAGGAACCACGAGATCCAAATCTTAAAGAGGGTTTTCAGCGGTTCTTCAAATCCTCAAACCCTACTGAATCGACATATTCTGTTTGCGATGCAACAAGCTGCAAGAGTGTTACTAAAGGATTTGTCCCCAAAAACAAATAGGGCTTTTGGAGTATAGATCTATCTTTAGTCAAATTCTATTTCTTAGATGATCACCTCTGCCTCAATCGATGTAAAACCAAAGATACTAGGATATCTATAAAATCTATTGCGATAAAAAAAAGGAATTTATAGTAAGTCGATTAGAGGTTTAGAAGAAGGGGCAACTCAAAATGTTCTTAAAGTGGATTCCAAAATTGGGTCTATTTACGATTTTTTCTGGTAATTTACTCTTTGGATCAATTTTAGATGAGCGTCAAGCCTTAGAAACAACTGGTATCGCATTAAAAGATTTAAAAATTTGCCATCAAAATGCATGGAAAAATCTTAGCATATTTATCGAATATCAGCTTGAACCTAATAAAGAAGAATTAGATCCAAAATGTTTAAAAAATTACGTCAAAACTTTTTTGAGTCAGTATAAAAACTTTGAAGATTTTTGGGAAATAATGAATAAAACTATTGTCAAGTGGATTGCAAAAGATTTCCCTGATATCCAAACAATTAAGTCTACCTTTTACCTAAAGCCCGATAAAATAGTCTTATTTACTAGGTTCTCGACTGTTTATTTCGATGAATCTGATCACAAATTCATAGAAACGTTTGGATACGAAAAAGAAAATTTTGCAATTTGCAATGAAACCTTTAAATCAATGAATCTATCGGTTTCTTGGGAATTTAAAGAGCCTACTTCACCCAAGGATTATTTCGATTTTCAAGACATGGATGCACAGATTACTCAATTTTTTAAAGAAAATCCCTTATGTTTTTCAAAGTGGGAAAATTTAAAACCCAAACTAGAAAAGCAATTACAGGAAAAATTTAAATCAATTAACAAAGTTACTGTAGATATTACATTAGTAAACTAGAATTTCGTTACTGCAAATAATAAAATCCAAGAACATAAGATGTCCAATTAAATTCGATTCTTTAACACAGATAACACGAACTAGATGCAAGTTTTCCTTTCAATAAATGTTAGGGATCAGCGAAAAAACTAAGGGTTACAGTGATGGTTGTTTTATGCATTCAAAACTTTTATTTCCCTAAATTTCAATTTTTTCATACACTTTATTCTAGAAATTTTAAGATTCTTATTAATCTTATTTTTCTTAATTCAACACAATTTGGAAAATATGAAATTTTTAAAAATGTCTTTAATTGTGCCAGCAATCTGTTTATCACTTTTATCTGCTGAGGACAAAAATAATAGATTTACTTGGGATGCATGGAGCACACACCAACCTGTCTTATATGCGGTAGCTAAATCTACTACTGGTCCTATTATTGAATTTGGTTGTGGGAATGGATCTACGGATCTTTTGCATAAAATTTGTCAAAAAGAGGGGCGCACACTCATTACTTTAGACGACGATTTGAGGTGGTTAAATAAATTTGCAAAAAAATATTTAGGAAGAGGCTATAGCCCCGATAATTCTGGATGGCATAAGTTTTACTTTGTTCCCGGAAAAAACTTGGCCAATTTAGAGGATCCCTCCCATTGGGTCGATTTTATGGAGAAGTTAGAACTTTTATCCTCCCTCGATTTTGATGTCTGTTTTATAGATCAAGCTCCCTGGTTAGCACGTTATGAAACCGTAAAAAAAATGAGGAACAAAGCGCGTTTTGTTATAGTGCATGACTTTGATTACTTCCCTATGAATAAAGTTTTTGGCAAAACGATTAAACCCATATTGAATAATCAGCCTGGAGAATTTGATTTTAGTGATGTGTTTTCAAATTTTCGTGTTTTTTTCCCAAAACAACCCTGGCCCGCAGATACTGGCCCACCAACACTTCTAGGAAGTAATTTTGAAGTAAGTTTTCCTGAGGTAGATTTTTCTCAACGTATTTCTATTAAAGATTAATTATTGAGACCGATTAAAGGGGCAAAGCCTTCAGCTTTTGTTTTTTTTGCATGTTTTAGCAAAAATCCAAGAACGTTGCTTGGCAGCAAAAAAACCAGCGGACCCATATGCAACCATGGAATTTCCATCAAGTGAGCGAAAAAAGCTGCCCTAGAAGAAAGTCTTAAAGGTGAAGAAGAATCTTCGATTAATTTATTAGCGTTAATCGAAGATATTAATGAACCTGTAACGTTTTGGCTGGATGCTCACGTCTGCCCAACACGTACAGATGGTTGAAATGATGGCGAATATAAAAACAATGTAATGGTTGCAATACCCCCAACTTGGAAAAAAAACTAACAGTACTCTAGATCCCCGTTTTAGATTTAAATTATAAGCCCCAAATTTCACTCAGAATTTAGGGCTTTTCTTATCTGTCCATATATACGAAATCTCTTGCGTAAGAAGTCTCTTTTAAAGATATAAAATGAGCAGAAAAAACTTGATAATCTAAAGTTATTTTATAGATTTTCTTATCTCCTCTGCTACTTCCCTAAGCTCTTCTATAGGAGATAAAGCTCGACTTCCAGGTCGGTATAAAAAACTTCTTGGTTCGTACTCCAAGATGCCTGTATCACCTTTTTTTCTCGGCACAACATGGAGATGAAAGTGAGGAACAGTCTGGCCTGCATTTTCTCCCATGTTCCAGGCGAAATTAAACCCTTCCGCATCAAAAGCTTTACATAACGCCTGACATACATGTTTTTGTAGGTCTAAAATTGCTTGCCATTCTTCAGGAGTTAATTGTTCGCATGATGCCACAGCACGGATTGGGCAGATCAAAAGATGGCCTGGCACAATAGGCATCTGGGTAAGAAAGGAAAATGCCAAATCATTACGCGCTATTGTCCGTTCTTTGATCCGAGGACTTTCTATATCAAAACTGTTCATCTCGCATTCCTTTTAATTTTGATTGGTTAGAGGCTGTCACCGCCATCTAAACTAAGGGTTTGTCCGATTATGAAGCCAGCGTCTTCACAAAGAAGGGCTTTTTCAACTCCATTTACAGGCAACACTTCGAACTTTTTATTGGTTAGGCTTTAAAGATAAATTTTACCTATCCTCAAATTTAGCTTTTTACAAACCTCTTGCCAACTATATGAGGCGGATTTTCAAAATATGGCGAATATTCACCAATCAATAGCCTTATTGAAGAGTATTACTTACAACAAACAGGGAAAAGTTGTCCTACTATTTGCTTTATACCTACAGCAAGTGGTGAAGCGCAAAAATACATCATTGATTTCTATCGTTTTTTTTGGACAATTAAATTGTAAACCTTCTCATCTCTCTTTATTTGATCTTCCTTCTTCCGACTTAGAGTCCTTTATCCTTGAAAAAGACGCAATATATGTAGGAGGTGGAAATACAAAAAGTTGCCTTGCTCTTTGGAAAGAATGGAAATTAGATGTTTATCTCAAAAAAGCTTGGGAAGCAGGTGTAGTATTGTCTGGTATCAGTGCTGGAGCTAATTGTTGGTTTGAAGAATGTGTTACAGATTCTATACCAGGAAATCTAACAGCTTTGAAATGTTTAGGTTTTCTTAAAGGCAGTTGTTGCCCTCACTATGATGGAGAGAAAAATAGACGCCCTACCTATCACCAATTGTTACAAGAAAACAAGCTTTCAAACGGCTTGGCTATCGATGATCACGTTGCTTTGCATTACATCGAAGATCAACTAACTCGCGTTGTGAGAGCTAATGAAAAAGGCTCAGCCTATAAGGTCGAAAAGAGCAATCAGAAAATTCATGAAGAAAAGTTAGAATCAATTTTTATCGGTGATCTCCTGTAATCTGGATATTCTATGTGGTTCTGATTCTCGATTAAGATTCGAACTTACGACCCACGGGTTATGAGTCCGCTTATTCCCTACATTGGTCATCTCTGACCATCTGTTCACAGCACTATCATACAAAGACTTAAGTGTTGAAGTCAATTGAAGAAAGTTGTTGTAAGCTGGCATAAATAGGGCATTACTGTGCCACAAGCGTGCCGCGAAATACACACGAGAGGCTGGTTTTTTAGGTAATTGATTATTGTGGTTGAGTATCTTTTGCAGAGAGGTTATCACTGTTCGGGTTGGCCCTTGAGTTCTATTCTGTTGTGGAAAAAATACAGAAAATTTTTTGGGGGGGATGCTTACGCCCATAAGTATGCCATTAAGTAACATAGTCTTTTATTGTTAAAGAAAAAGATGTGCACTTGATTTTTTCCATTATTTGACCTATCATATCCTCAATGATCTAATAGGGAAAATCCGACATGGATGATAGCGATTGGATAGATTTGCCAGATGACAACTACTTAGCCGTTCTAGGCTATGAAACGAAAAATACAATAGCTCTCGATGCATTAATCAGAGAATATAACGAAATACTCAAAGATCAAGTTACCACTCTGTCCTGCAGAATAAGGAAACTCAATACAATCATTCGTTTCATCCAAGATTGGACGGACAATCGACTTGAAGCGATCGATAAAAGAAAACATCTTTTGTGGATCTCCGAAATAGCCGCCAAGAAGAGAAACTACCTGATCGAGCTCCAGAACATTTATGAAAACAAACATCATGAAGAAGAAGCGCAAAATGCCTACCACTCCGACATTTCACTCCTACGGGACTCGGCAAAAATACCGATTATTCTAAATAATCATCGTTTCTTCTCGCTAAAGATGCGCGAATACTGGGGCGATTTTTGGTTTGAGACCCTTGACCCTTGCCACAGAAGAGTAACGCCATTTTTAGATCGATGGAATGAGCTTAGAAAACTAAATCCACAGATACCTCATTTCTTTTTGTGGCTCGAAACGCAGCATATTCCCAAGTACGTTCCTCGAGTAAGATATTTAAAAGGGAAAGAACTCGAAAAAAGAAGGCTCATTGTCAAAGATGGCCTTTTTTGGGAAAAAACCGATTCCGAGTGGGCTTTAGCAAATTTCAATGTTCCTTCTAAACGCTATCTTTTTTCCATTGATTTGACGGGTGAAATTTATGCCGCAGAAGAGGGGGAGGGTGTTTCTCATTCCAGTTTCACCTGCGGAAAACCAGTCCTAGGGGGTGGCCTTCTTCAGATACATCAAGGGCAGGTTACGTCGCTGGCTTTAGAGAGCGGCCATTATATGCCATCAATGGAGATAGGGCATCAAATTTTGAGAATTTTTGAAGAAAAAGGTGCTCTTCTCCCGGGTAACTTAGAGGTTATATTTTTCTATGATCGCAATAAATACAAGATAGAATTTGTAGCGAATCCGCTTCCATCCTTAGAACAATTTAAGGAAATTCTCGAGTCGGCCTATGCCCTCGAGTTAAGGGGGTGTCGTGAATCAAATGCAGTGTAAAGCACGAGTGAATCCTTTTACGAATCCCGATCCCTATCGGAGATTAATGCTACAGCACAACCTGGTCACCTACAACACTCAAGAATATGCTGGCAAATCGTTCATGTGTGTTTTCTTCACCCGCTTTTGCGGCGTCGGATGCCCTTTTTGTTTTTTTAAGTCAGCCCCGGCAAGAAACGCGATTACGGTAGCGGACCAATTCAATGAGGAAGGGATCAATCGATTTGTCGAGTTTTGCAATCAAGCGAATTTAGGCTACATACTAATATCGGGCGGAGGAGAACCCTTAACGCAAAAACGCGCGGTCCTCCGTACTATTGCTGAGGTTGAAACAAATCGTATTGTTCTAGTGACCAGCGGCAATTGGGCGTTGAATAAAGATGCAGCGCGCCGTTATTTAGCCGAGATCGATTCTGCGATAAAAGCAAGAAAAACTCCTTGTAAAGTCACTGTAAGGGTGAGCGTGAGCGCCGGCCACGCGATTAAGCTGGGAATAATCCCCGCATGCAATCTGATCCAACTGTTTGAAAGCGAATACTCGGATCACCCCTATCTGAAGTTCCAGATTCACGGTTTTGAAGACGATCCAATGTTTCCAAAAGTCTTGGCTCATTTTCCCGGACATGAATTAGACTATAATAGAGGACCACGAGCTTCTGATGATGAAACGGTCATTAAAGTAATCCCCCAAAAGATCCATGTCAAGCTGCCTTCCGGCTATGGGTTTATCGCGGGAATTTCTAAGATCTTCGGATCCGACCTGAGGCCGAATCTCCATAAGATCGAGCGTTTGTACGACACGATCAAAATCTTTGAAAGAGACCTTGAAGAATCGGAAGACAACAACTCCGCTGTTCTTTTCAATACGAATGGCGATAAAGGTTTAGACTGGTCTCTGAATTACAATGGTAACGTCTGCTTATGGCAGAACCAGGTAAACGACAATCAATGGAACATTTATGAAGATAGTTTTCCGACAGTCCTCAATGAGACATTTCGCGATCCCATCACCCTTTCCTACATTGAGAACGGCTGTAAATATAGGGAAAGCATCGTCGCTGAAGTCTCACCCCGTGCGGTTTTAAGGCTGAAATCGATCAGTTTAAGAGACTATTCGGGAACAGTGCTTTTCGAAGAGGAAAAGACCCGCCTGTACTATGCGATAAGAGTCCTGCAAGATTTTTTCAAAACTGGAAGAGTGATTCAAAATCAGTTGGATGAACTCCCCGAGGAAATTAGACAGCTTATCGTAGGCAGCCCCGAAATGGCAAAAGAGCTTTATCATAAGGCAGCAGACTACACGATTATTGACCAATACAAAAGGCGGGAGTTCCATAGTATTGAATGGCGTGATCTACTTGAATTAATCAAATTGGGACATTACGATTTGACCTCGGAGCAAATTCAAGAGGCTCTGGCTTATTATAACTCGAGGACGAATCTTAAAAAGTACGAGACAATCGATGAGGTGGAACGCGAAACCGGAGAAGCTATCCAAAAACGGCTAACCGATCGATTGATGTACATGAAGCCGACCGCTTTCGAACTCCAACAACCGCAACCTGTAGGTACTCCATGACAAAAAATTTCCAAGAGATTGCAAAATCTATTCGCAGTAACGCGAAACAAGTCCTGGAATCAAAAAAGATTGATTCTACGATTCGGCAGATGGGAGAACTTTTCTATACCGGAAGTTACGCCCTCGATTTGATGACCTGGAACGACATCGACATGCAAGTAGTAGTCAAAAATGGGACTAATGCCATAGAGGCACTTGGCAGTATCTTTAATCGCCTTATGAACGATCCAGGCTTTATCGAAGCGCAGATAATCTATTTCCGTGGCAATTATAAACCTAAAATGCCCCGTGGAGTCTATTTAGGAATAAAAATGGACTACCCCGATCTTGGCGGAATTTGGAAATTAGACATTTGGTCCTTAGCAAAACAGGATTTTGAAAAAAACCGCGTATTGATCGAAACTCTAAAATCTAAATTGGACCCGCAAAATAGAGCTCTCATTCTCGAACTGAAACATGAGATGATGGCCGGCAGCGAACGCGTTCCGCAGATGGGTAGCCATTTCTTGTACCAAGCAATCCTTCTCGATGGCATTAGAGATAAGGAAGCGTTATATAAATATTTCGCCTCTCAAGGAATATCGATAAAAAAATGATTGCCCATCCTTCGATTAGAAACTTTTTAGATGAAAATCAAATGCTTGAGAAACGAATTCTTGAGCTTTCAGATGAAGTCTCGTTCGATCTTTTTACTGAATGGAGTTCCAATCAACAAAAAATTGGTGAACATCTGGCAGACAGTGCTTTTTGCGCCATCGCCAAAAAATATGATGCTTATATTCTGTCGAACCCGGTAAATCCCGCTTCTTATGCTCATTTTATCCGTTCCGATGTCCAGAGTAAAACCTTTGGCATTCGTGCGCGAACCCTTAGAAATGGGATGCGCAGCGGGTTTCTCGAATCTGAATTTGGAATGAAACCTCTCGATTTTTGGATTCAGGGACAACAGCTTTACGCAGTGGAAAGAGCAGGCAAAGAATGCCTTGTGAAGCAATCGATCGCCTCCGATAGGCATCTCACTGCTTCTTGCTATGAAGACAGATCGTTTATTGTATCCGATATTGATTTAGTATCGATCTTCAGCCGCGAGAATTCCGACAAAATAGTATTCGATCCGCTATACGGTGAACTCACAGCACAGGAATTTACGATCATTCGGGATGTGAATCAATATTTTCAGGAACTTGTATTGAACTATTCCGCATTTGCAGTTCCTTCTTTGTTTAGGGTAATTGCCCATGGGCCTGCCAACCGGTTTTCCAATTCTAAAGCATCCCATCTCCACTATCCCATGAAAGTCTACACACCTCATTCATCCATTGAGTTTTTAGATCGTGAATTTCTCAATTTTAATCGAAGGATAGGAAGCTTGGGCTACCATGTCTATCTCAATCCTAAATGGGAATTCTAAAGTGAACCTTGTTCTCCTTGTAATATCTTTAATTTTTAACACTTCCGATGCTGCATTGCCAGTCGATTGGATTGACATTCCACGAGCAGATTATAAAGCGATTTTAGCTACCCAAGAATCTGAGATCGAGCCTCTCAACCAGTTGATCGAACGTTATCATTCCATTGACAAATCCTCTCTAAAGTGTTTATCGAAGCGCATTGAGTCATTGGTGGCGATCAGCGGTTGCCTTGAACAGTTGGCTGCGCAAAAAGAATCTTCCGACCAAAGGTCGACAATCCTCCTTTTAAACAAAACTGTTCAGGGTAAAAGAAAATATCTCGAAAAACTCTTGGAAATTCCCTCCGATGAGGCCATCGCATCCTATCATCTCGATTATTCCCCCCTTTTAGAGACCCATTTTGAACCGCTCGCTTTGAGAAATAATAGCACCTATTCGCTAAAAATGAAGGAATTTTGGGGCAGATTTTGGCTTGAATCGATTGACCCTTGCCATCGGCGCCTAGCGAATTACTACCAATTTTGGCTGGATACAAAACCTCCTGACAGGAACTACCAATCTTTTTT
Organism: bacterium; assembly: GCA_010029555.1. Classification (GTDB taxonomy): domain Bacteria; phylum Chlamydiota; class Chlamydiia; order Chlamydiales; family RGXB01; genus RGXB01. The sequence goes on along the minus strand of RGXB01000010.1, from coordinate 5,778 downwards.
TCTATGGCTTGAATCACAACCGATTCCAAAGAACGTCCCAGTTGTCGATTATTATTCAGACGCGCAGCTCGAAGCTTGTCGTATTGAAATAGTAGATGGGTATTTAAGAAAATCCAATACTCATGAACTTGTGAACACCGACCCTGCTAAGCGCAACCTTTTTATTGTCAATTTATCGAAAGATCTTTACCTGGAAGTTTTCAAAGATGGGGTTTGGCATACCAGTTTAAGTCGCGGCAAGCCCGTCTTGGGAGCCGGTCTTCTACAAGTCGAACAGGGCCTTGTTAAAACCATCGCTTTTGAAAGCGGCCATTACCTACCTTCCCTCGAACAGAGTTTTCAATTCATGCAAATCCTTCGCGAGCAAGGTGTTCGCTTTCAAGAGCCTTTCGAAATCATCTATTTTGAAAGTAGAAATAAATATATGATCATGATATCGGGAAACGATATCGGACAATACCAAGACTTTAATAAAGCAATCCATCAATCTCAAAGGGAGCTAGTATCCTCTAATGAATTCTAAACTTATTATGATCTTTATGGTTTTCTCGCAATTTATTTGGGCCGACTCATTTCGTCTTGTGACTTACAATATTTTGAGCGACGATTATATCGTGAATGGGTTGTACGATCACGTGAACGAGGAAATCCTTAAATGGCAAAGTCGACGCGATAAAATTGTGGAAAGAATTAAAAATCTAGATCCGGACGTGATCTGCCTTCAAGAATTGAATACGACCTCTTTTGCGTACTTCAAAGAAGCTCTGGAAGACTTCGAAGGTTTTTTTGCCAAAAAAGGAAGCTCCTCCAACGATGGCGTCGGGACTTTTTGTAAAAAAAATGCATTTAAAGAAACTCGCCACAAAGCTGTCCTTTGCGATGGGACTTCTAATTGCGGGTGTGCACCTACTCAACCGGCTCTTTTCACGAATCTTCTTCTCAAGAATGATAAAGTCATCACATTAGTCAATACAAAAATCAAATGGAGCAAAGACAAAACCCCTAGCGGCCCTCAATGGAACCATGTTCAATTTATCCTAAAATCCATTCCTCAAACTGCAACGGTCGTCGTAGGCGATTTCAACATGGAATCGGACCATCCTTATATGCAGAACTTTTATTTAGCGGGACTTCAAGATCGATTTCCTAACACCTATTCTTGCTATGCCAACAAGAATTTTCAAAAGATTGACTACATCTTGTCCACGAATGATCTCCAAAATACCCCCTTCGAGAGCACCTCACTAAGCGAGGCACAGCCACTCCCAAACGAAAATGAGCCTTCAGACCATTTACCTGTAGGAAGCGTGATTACGTATGAATGACGCTGTGCAAGTCAGAAATTTAAAAAAAAATTTTAAAGCCGCGAAAACAGGGATGGGAGGTCCCTTAGCAAAGCTCAAGCAATTCATACATCCTCTGCATGAATCCCTAAATGCTGTGGATGATATTTCTTTTGCGATTCGACGGGGAGAGAAGGTCGCATTCATAGGACCTAACGGAGCTGGAAAATCTACGACGATCAAGCTATTGACTGGCATTTTTCAACCCTGCGCGGGTTCCGTGCGGATTTTTGACCAAGACCCCTATATCGACCGGAAAAACGTCGCATATAAGATCGGTACGGTTTTTGGGCAGCGAAGCCAACTCTGGTACCACCTTCCCGCTCATCACTCATTCACGCTATTGGGCACGATTTATGATATTGACCGTAAGAAATTTAAAGAACGGCTAAACCATCTTATCGAGATCTTTCAACTTTCTTCGTTTATCTCGAGACCTATAAAAGAACTGTCCCTTGGCGAAAGAATGCGTTGCGAACTGGTAGCGAGTCTATTGCATAATCCTGAGATCTTATTTCTGGATGAACCTACGATCGGATTAGACATTATCTCGAAAGACGCCATCCGCCATCTTATCCATCAGCGGTCGGAACTGGAAGAGACAACGATTTTTTTGACTTCGCATGATATTGCCGACATAGAAAAAGTTTGCGACCGCATTATTTTAATCAACAAGGGCAAGATTGTTGTCGATGATTCAGTCAAATCAATCAAGAAACGGTATCTCAAGAACAAGGTAATCACGATGAAATCTGAAGAAAAGCTTGAATGGAGACCCCACCCAGCTATTTTTCTCATCAATGAGATGGATAGTTTTTATAAATTTGAAATCGATCTCAACTTGATGAATCCGCAAGAAGCAGTTCGATATTTCGCGCAAAACTATCGATTTACGGATATCGTCATAGAAGATCCACCTTTAGAGGGGATCATCAAGGGAATCTACCAATCTTGAAAAAGTATTTTTTAATAATCTTCTATTCACTAATGCACAATGGGAAAAATCGAAAGGAGCTTTTCGTTCGATCCTTGTTTTTCTTAGCGATCCTCTATATTTTTTCAAAACTTTGGCAAGCCACCCAATTTTCCGATGCAGCAAACCAGCAATCGATGATCTGGTATCTATCGGTCACGGAGCTGATCGTCCTCTCGGTGCCCTTAATCCAAATCGATATCGAAAATGACATCCGCAGCGGCGATGTCGTCTATCAACTGCTCAAACCAATGAATTACCTCTGGCTCAAAATCTCTGACTGTATTGGCTCTTTTCTTTTCCGCTTTACAGTTTTAATGCTTATTGCAATCCCCTTCTGCGCCTATTTGTCCGGTTCCATCCCGCCTCTCCCTATTCTATTCGCAACCTATTTGACTGCAGGGATAGCCGGGCTTGTTTTCATTCTATTCCAGACGACAATCGGACTTCTGGCATTCAAGCTTCAAGATTCAACTCCTATATTTTGGGTCTGGCAGCGCTGCTCATTTTTTTTTGGCGGTTTGGTAATCCCTTTGGATTTTTATCCCTCGTATTTAAAGGTCACTGCCTATTTTCTTCCTTTCGCTTCCCTTCTCTATGGCCCTGGACGTCTTATTCTTTCGTTTAACATTGAGAATTTTCTTATTGTTTTGGGCGGACTATTATTTTGGGGTAGTTTCTCTTTATTTTTGGCAAATTGGATTTATATCCGCATGCTTAAAGCTCTCAAAGTAAACGGGGGATGACATGTCTGAACTCAAGAATCTATTAGCTCATATCAAGATCAGCATACAATCGACGGTCAGTTTAAGAGAATCATTCCTCTTGCAGTCTTTTTTCATGCTTCTCAGCAATTTAGTTTTTTTTTCCTTTTGGTGGATCTATTTCAGCAACTTCAACTCAATTAAAGGCTGGACGTTATCTGATATTGCTTGCCTTTACGGAATCGTAAACGGCGCCTATGGAATCTTTTCTGTATTTCTAGGAGGAAGCCGCTATCTCGCACGGATGGTGTTTGAAGGCGATCTTGATATGCTGATTGTGAAACCGAAAAATCTATTGCTGCAAATTATGGGGTCCAAGTCGGCATCCTCCGGATGGGGCGATATCATAAGTTCCGCGGTTTTTTTAGCCTTCTCAGGATATATCACAATGATGAACTTGCCGTTTTTAATTTTATTCATCCTCACAGCTTGCATTGTGATTGCTTCTTTTTCGATTATGATGGGCAGCCTGGCGTTTTGGATTGGAGATTCGCATGCCCTTTCAAAACAAATTTTTGAATTCCTGCTCACCTTCAGCAACTATCCAAAATCCATTTACACCGGAGCCATTAAAGTCTTTCTGCTCACAGTAGTCCCTTCAGGATTCATCGGTTTTGTGCCCATTGAAACCATCAAGAATCAATCGTTAAGCGGGGTGCTTTACATCCTAGGATTCGCCCTTATTTATGCTTATTGCGCATCTAAGATTTTTTATTGCGGATTGAGAAAATATTCTTCAGGGAATAAACCAGGATTTAAGGTTTAGTCAAGTCAGGTAGTTTTATTTTCCGAAGCTTAATTTCTTCATATGATAATTTTATACTAGGGGTCATTGCAAATACAATAATGGCATATCTTTTTTTGTTTTGTTTTAGAACGCCGTGAGGAGTTGGATGGATAGGCAAATCCAGATGTTGCAAGGCAAGTCCTGGGATCAGCAATAAAGAACTCATTGATGCGTCTTTTTTATGCTTGCGGATGGGCATGGAAAAGTCTTCCGTTGCCAGATTCTCCCTATAGGGAGCGATCAAAAGAGATTCGCATTCATCATTTTCATTATTGTCGAATAAAAAGGATAATCCCGAGAAATCGAAGTGAGGATTGCTAGCGGCGACCTCGGAAGGCTCGTATCGCACAATCTTTGTGAGGATCAAAAGTTTTCCATCTTCAGTATGTAAGACCTTTGAAAGATCGATTGTGGGGCCGATAGATTTGATAGCCTCCTCAAATTTTTTTTCGCTAATCTTTGTAATATCGCTTAACGATTTTAAAAGAGACCCGAACTCTTTAGAATCTGATATTACTTTTGGGTGTTTATTAGAAATTAAATTAAAATAATCCTCGGTAAAATGAAAGTAAGTTTTTTTGTTTTTTCCAGATTTTGTATCATCGACATATCCGATAGGGGGACTCCCATAGAGGCTATTTTCATGTGATCTTACGTACTCCTGGTCAATCTCGTAGAGGACTTTGGCCCATTCGGGGTGCTTATCGATGAAATTGTTAAGTGAGTCGAGCTGAGAATAAACCTCTGAGAAATACTCCTGTCCGCAAGATTCATTGAGCAATTCATGATAACCTTGGGACTTAAAGTCATCGAGGATGAGGGATGCGTTCATCGGTGCAAAACTCAATACAACGGCTAAAAAAGAAATTATACTAAACATAGATGCCCTTAAATTTCCGAATGCTGTATCTTATCACGGAATGGAAATGGAACGCTATGCGAAAGCTTATGACAATATCATTGCTGATTAGTGCTTACGATGCTTCTGAAGTCAGGTCCGCCTTTGACATAGGAACCGGTAAAATTAAGATGCAGGTAGCTAGGGTCTATGAAGACCATATTGATCCCTTGTATTGCCAAGCCGAGCAAATTTCACAGTTCAATGAGCCCCTTGTGAACCAAGAAGGCAAGATCACCAAGGAAGGGCAAGACAGAATTGTCGCAGTTCTGAAATCTCTCAAATCAGCAGGAGAGGGTTATGGTTCCATGAAGTGCGATGCAGTTGCAACCGAATTATTTAGAAAGGCCCTCAATGGTCAGGAAATCGCCCAAAACATATCAGCTCTACTCAACATGGAGATTAAGATTATTTCCCCGGAAGAAGAAGGTATTTTGAGCTTTTTGACAATCGTTCATGAGGCGAACTTGAATCCTGAAGAAATTGTCGTCTTGGACATTGGATCGGGGAGTTTTCAGATTACCTGTAAAGAGGGGAATCAGTTTCTTGTCTATAGCGCTCCCTTTGGCAGAATCCCGACCCATACGCTTGTGAAAAGCGATAAGCTCTCAAATCTAAAAACTGCCCTAAGCAGCATAGATCCACGAATCTTGAGAAAAATTCGAGATTGCAAAAACGGTGTGATTGGTATTGGTGCCCATCCTAAACACATTCTTCAATCACAAACCGTCTACGATGAGAATGCCTTGAAAGCGGCCCTTCTGGCTAGTGCTGAAGTAGACATAAACCGCACTGATCTTCTGCTTGTAAAAACCATTATGGAATCTTTATCGATCACACAAATCAATTATAAGGCTGCCCGTGCAGGAAATACCAGCGGTATTTTCGTGTTTTCTAACTCAACATCAGTGGCCCCTGCCAGGTAGACTCGATCCTGTTTGAGATTTGCGCACATATTGAACCAGATGAATTCCAATAGATTGCAGAAATGCTCAATCATAAAATTAATGCGT
>RGXB01000090.1 GCA_010029555.1 bacterium | reverse complement strand
TGGAGATTGTCTCCGTTTTAGACCACCATAAATCGGAGATTAAAACTTTCCGTGTCGCTACGATCCATACGATGGATGTGCAGTCTTCAAACGTGATTGGCGCTAAAATTGCGTTTGATTTTAACAAAAAGCTTGTAACAAGTAACCCCTCGGATAAAGAGCTGGATGAGATGCTTATTTCAGGGGCTCAACTAACCCACGATAAAAGGGAGTTGAGAATTATGGAGCGGGTTTTAGAAGAGAGGATAGCCAGAGCTATGCAACTGGGCTGGTGCGCCTCTCAAAGAGAGCTTAGCGACTACCGGATGTTTTTATATGCGATATTGGACGACACCGATCTTCTATCTAAGAAAACGCACCTGGATCATCAAGTTGTAGTTGAGCTGGTTAATCGTTTAGTCTCACTGGAACAAAATAAAATCACCGAAGTGATTGATCCCACCTCCTCAAAACCCCTGATACAAAATCCTGAACTTTACCGATATTACAAAACTGTCTACTCCCTTAAAGAGGAGGATGTGGAGAATCGTTTAAAGAGCCTGAAGATTTTCAACGACACCAAAAAACAGGGGGGTGCCCTCGTTAGCCAACTCAAGGTTTACCCAAATAACATCGCGACTTTAACAAAAAATTATGCGGCAGTAGCGAAAACCTGGTATGAATTTAAGACAGAGCAGCCGCTTAAAATTCTTATGCTTACAACTGTTGAGGGGGCGGAGGATCTTTTCAAGGGGGTGAAGCCTAAGCAAGATCATAAAGATGAAATCTGGATCAGCTCCCAAGATACAGATGAGGGGAGAACCCAAATCTCCTACTTTTTAATGATGTTTTTTCAGCTACAGGCCAAAAAGCAAATAGAAGCGAGTATGCCTAAAAATACACGAGCGATATTTGAAGAGGTTGTCGGAAATCAAGTAGAGATTAAGGAGCATCTGCATCCTTGGATCATTCTAAAATTTGAGGCTGGATCGATAACATCGAGAAAGAAAGACATTTCCCCCTGTCTCAAGTAGAATAAAAAGAAAACCCCGGGTTGGCCGGGGTTTTCTTTATCATCAAACGGTTGAATGCGCTGTTGTTAACGCATCTGCTTCCAATACCTCGAGAGTGACTCGAATTCCGGCTCTGCTTGCTACAGCAACGACGAGAGCGCGGATAGCTTGGATAGTTTTTCCTTGTCGACCTATCACTTTTCCGGTGTCATTTTTCGCGACCTTGACCTCAATAATCATTGTATTATGTCCTTGAATCGCTTCCACTTTCACCTGATCAGGATGATCAACGATGTTCTTCACGATGTAAGTGATGAACTCTTTCATAGCAGGTATTCCTCTCGAAGTTTTCGTTAAAAACTAAACTTACTAGAAAGGAAATTATTTAGCTACTCTGTTCGCACTTTTCCTTCGTCATAGACTTCGACAAGTGTGCGTTTCTTTGCATCTAAACGTGCACTTGTTGCTGCAACGAGCGTACGAACGGAATTGATAGTTCGACCTTGTTTGCCGATAAGTTTACCCATATCTTCGGGTGCAACACGAACTTCATACACATCGGTATTTTCGCTGGATGTGCGTTTAACGGTTACTTGCTCAGGCTTTGTGACAAGATTTTTGATGATATATCCGATGAATTCTTCCATGTTCTAGTTCCTATTGGGGACAATTCATTAGACCATTTTTAAAAAAGCTCCATTTTTGTTGCGATTATTTTTTGACAAAAAGCTGGGTTAAAAAAGTGATTCTGCACGTTCATTTAACACAAGATTCTAGTCTTAAAGCAACAAAGTACTTATTTAGAAAAGGTCTTTTGCTAAAGAGTACACGACCTAGGATTTAATCTCCCGAAAAAAATTTAGAATTGGTTGGGCCGTCCACACTAAACGGGGGAAATAGCGTACCTCAAGGGTGGTATCTATAGGATTAGATCGGGGCAGTTAGCCGTGTCTAAGCCCATTCGCTCTAAAAATTGGGAAAAATCCTGGGGAAGAGATGAGGTGAACCGCATCGGTTTCATTGTGTGAGGATGGGTAAATTCCAGGCTATGGGCATGCAGAAGAATCCTCGGGGGATTAAGCGGTTTATCCAAACCTAAAAAACCATACAACGGATCTCCTACAATAGGATGATGGATGTGTTGCAGATGGACACGGATCTGGTGGGTGCGACCGGTTTTAGGCATCGCTTTTACTAAAGTGCACCCTTTGGATGTAAAAAGGGGGACAAATTCGGTGAGAGCCTCTTTGCCTGTCTGGGGTTGAATCCCCATTTTCTTACGATCATTGAGGCTGCGCCCTATTGGTGCATCAACCAAAGTTTTTTCAAGGGTGCGATGGACCACAGCCAGGTACGTTTTTTTGATCTGGCGGGCTCTAAATTGGTTAGCTAGTAGTTCATGAGTGGTTAAGTTTTTTGCGATAATCATGATCCCCGAGGTGTCTTTGTCGAGACGATGGACAAGACCTGGGCGAACAGTATCAAGACCCTGTAGCTGGCGGAAGCGGTGCAAAAGGCCATGAATAAGGGTAGGTTCAGTTGTGCCGACAGCCGGGTGGGAGACGAGTTTCGGATGTTTGTAAATCAATGCAAGATCCCTATCCTCAAAAAATACGGGAATGTCCATCTCGACAGGGGTCAATTCGAGTGGGTCTAAAGGGGGAAAATCGATCAGAATTTCGTCTAAGGGCTGAAGTTTAAGGCTTTTTTTAGTGGGCTTATGATTAACAAAAACATGCCCTTTGGAGATGACCTTTTCGAAATAATTTCTTGACAAAGAGGGGTAAGCTTGTGAGAGGAATCGGTCCAATCGAACCTCTTCGTGCCCCTCATAAGTTAACTCGTCTCTATCCATTTTCTTCTTGCCAGCGCTGCCGATTTTCTTTGGATTTTTCTATAGCTTTTTTAATTTGCTGATTGATCTGATTAAATAGATTGTCGACAAATTTTTTGGCATCTGCAGGGTTAATACCAGGAAACATTTTCTCCACAAAAGGGTAAACATAACCACCTGACTCATGAGAAGACTTAGAAGGGTCTACCGTGTGATCCCCAGGAAAATCTTTTTTGCTGGGGTGGGAATCTGACCTGTTATAATTACGGACGGTGCCGTCACCGCTACCAGATACTTTATCGCTCATATGCCTTATTGTAGCAGATCTTTCAAATTTGATCGGTAAAAAAAATTATTCTTTACTAAACAATTGGTAGTCAGTTGGTTAACTAAAGAAAAAGCCCCTCAGGTCGGGGGCTTTAAAAAAATAGCTAGCAAAGCTGCCTAAAACGAGCAGAGTCCTGCAGCTCTAGGGAAAGCGATGATATCGCGGATGTTTTCCATACCGGTGATGAATTGGACAGCCCGCTCGAAACCCAGCCCAAAACCGGAGTGCGGGACGGTTCCAAACCTTCTTAAATCGAGATACCAGTCATAATCACTGGGATTGAGGCCATGAGAGCGGATACCCTCTTCTAACTTTGTAAGATCATCCTCTCTTTGTGAGCCACCGATGATCTCTCCAATTTTAGGGACAAGCACATCCATGCAGGCGACGGTTTTTCCATCGTCATTCGCTTTCATATAAAAGGGTTTGAGCGTTTTCGGGTAGTTATAAAGGATAACAGGACCACCAACTACCGTTTCAGCAATGTAGCGCTCATGCTCAGACTGTAGATCTTTTCCCCACTCGACAGGATACTGAAACTCCTTTTTGGATTTTAATAGGATATCCACCGCCTCAGTATAGGAGATACGGGAAAAGGGGCGGTCTAAAACAATTTGCAGCCGCTCTTTTAACCCTTTTTCGTAACGCTCTTCAAAAAAGTCGAGATCTTCACTACACTCATCAAGAGCCGTTTTAACTAAATGTTTTACAAAACTTTCTGCAAGCTCCATATTTAAGCTAAGATCATAAAACGCCATTTCGGGCTCAATCATCCAGAATTCAGCAAGGTGGCGCGAAGTGTGGGAGTTTTCAGCTCTAAAAGTGGGGCCAAATGTGTAAATTTCTCCAAGGGCTGTAGCAAAGCATTCGCCGTTGAGCTGCCCTGAGCAGGTAAGGAACGCTTTTTTACCAAAGAAGTTCTTTGTCTCGGTGATCAGCTCAAAAAGTTCGCCGGCGCCTTCACAGTCTGAAGAGGTGATAACCGGTGTTTGCACGTAGAAAAATTTCCGTCTTTGGAAAAACTCATGCACGGCAAAAGCCATGCGGCTACGCACGCGAGCTACCGCCCCAAAGGTGTTGGTTCTAGGGCGTAAGTGGGCGATTTCTCTTAAGAAATCGAGCGTATGCCCTTTTTTTTGCAAAGGGAAAAGGCTGTTGGCGTCACCGATGAGATCTAAAGATTCTACCTGAAGTTCAAACGGTTGTTTGGGTGAGGGGCTTTTCACCAAAGTCCCACAGACAGCAATTGAGGCTCCTGTAAGAAGGGGGTGCTCTTGGTTAGAGATCAATTGGATATTTTTGATGGTAGAGCCGTCGTTGAGTTCAATAAACGTGACCCCTTTTTGCGAGCGACAGGTGCGTATCCATCCTTGCAAGAAAAGTTGTTTGCCAATATGGCCGGAATCGATGTCGGAAACTTTTGTCCGCTTGAGCTTAGTATCAACCATCATGGAATATCCTAATGAT
>RGXB01000089.1 GCA_010029555.1 bacterium | reverse complement strand
AGGAAATGACAGTGAAATCTACGGGTTATGCCGCCTGACTGCTGAGGAAGAGAGCAAGAAAGACCTAGGCCTAAGATTTGATCTCACAGTTCCGCTGGCAAGGTATGTTGCAGAACATTACGGTCAGCTTCACTTCCCCTATAAGCGATATCATATAGCGCCGGTGTGGAGGGGAGAAAGGGCGCAAGCCGGCAGATACCGGCAATTTATTCAATGTGATATTGATATCATTGGCGAAAATGAGCTGTCGCTTGCCTACGACGCAGAGCTTTTAGGAATTATCCATAAAATTTTTCAATCTATTGGCCTAAAAAATTATATTGTTAAGCTGAATAACCGAAAAATTTTGATGGGATTAATGGAGGTGTTTGGCGTACCTAACGAGCACCTTGAGGCCGCAATCAGACAAATTGATAAAAAAGAAAAAGTCGATCAGGCTACGATGGCTTTAGGGTTATCGGATCTTGGACTTGAGCAATCGACAGTAGATAAAGTTCTCCTCTTTTTGGAAAAAAAGGGGACTAACAACGAGATGATGGAATATCTTTCAAGCTTTCCACACAAAACCCTACTTGAGGAGGGGCTCAAAGAGCTCCAAGAGGTTCTGGCGCTGGCAAAAGCCTATGGTGTCCCTGAAACAATCCTGGAGATTGACCCCACATTAGCGCGTGGACTCAATTACTATACTGGAACAATTTATGAGACAAAGTGGCTCGACTGTTTGGAAATTGGCACGATTTGTGCCGGGGGTCGCTATCAAAACTTAGCTGCTACCTTCACAAGAAAAGTGCTACCCGGTGTGGGTATCTCAATAGGCGTTTCCCGTCTAATTCCAAAAATGTTGGAGAGGGGCCTTATTGAATCCTCCAAAGAGACGAATGCGAAGGTATTAGTTACCGTCCAAAATCGGGATTATCTACCCTACTACATCGAATTAGCGGAAAAAATTCGGGCCCGCGGGTATGGTGCTGAGGTGTATCTGCAAGATAAACCGTTGCCCAACCAGATCAAGTACGCAGATCGGAAAGGGTTTGAGGTTGTTGTGATAGCCAATAGCGAAGAGATTGAAACTGCTGTTCTCAATTACAGAATACTTAAAGAGCAAAGGCAAGAAAAAGGGCAACTGGAGTCTTTAATAGCCTACTTGAAGAGTCTTTAATAAGATTCTTTTAAACTCCCCCAAATAGGATGGGGGAGGTAAGGGAGTCTTAGGGGTGAATGAAGCCTATTTTTTCATAGTAGCTTCTATTTTCAAGCAGATATTTTGGAAAATGTTCGTCTATTTCTCTAAAGAAACAGGAATCCTTATTTGTTTCATAGATCCATTGTGCTGCAGCTTTGGGGTCTAACTTGAGTAGATCATCAAAGACGACTTCGCTATAAGCTCCCACTTTTTTTTGGATTCTTTCGCCCCCCCCCAAGTAGCTAAAATGCCAGCCTCCATGAATCCGTGTAAAGCTGTGGCGACGATTTCTTAATTCATGGGCGGTTTCTACTAAGAGATCTTTTTTCTGGCAGATTACCGGTCCAACCCAGCCCTCCTTGCTTTGATGGTTCATATGATAATAAAAAAGATCCTGCTCTACAGATTTGATCCCTCTTTTTTGAGAGGATGATCTTTTCAGTAGAAAGCGAAAAATTTTCTCATGCAGAATCTCATCCGCGTCAGAGATGATAACTGTATCTGTTAAATCGGCCGATTTTAAGCCCTCAAAAATTGAATTTCTTTGTATGGCTTCCCTATGCCAAAAAGCGCTGGCCCCCTGGTACCCATCTGCAGGAATTTTATCCACAACAATATGGATAATTTTATCGTGAAATTTTCGGAAACGCTCTTTGTTTTCCTCGTAGTAAAGTGGTTTGGGATCGCCTCGAAAGGTCTCTTTTGCCTCCACTAAAATAAAGGCATCTACAAACGGAGCATGCTGATGTAAACGCAATTCGAGGAGTTCTAATTCATTAAAGAAGGTAAAACCATCATAGATTTTAGCCCCTAACTCGATAGGGAGTAGAGAAAATAGAATAAAAAAAAAACATGTTTTAAATATTCGTGGTATAAAAAAAGGCATCGCTGGTTTCCGTTTAAAAATTATCGTTGTTCTACGGGAAAAGAGTCGGTATAGAGGAATTCTTCCATCGGGATAAAGCCCGGTTTAGGGAGGGGTGGCTTTACCCCTTTGCCGATGGGTAAAAGCATGACCACAACATGATCATCGGGGAGTCGAATCAGCTCGCGGACTTTGGGTTCTTCAAACCCGATCATCGGACAAGAATCATAACCTAATCCTTTTGCAGCTAACATCAGTGTCATCGCCGTGAGAGCTCCTGAGCGGATCGCCTCATCTCTTTCTATATAAGGTCTAGCTTTATGAAAAGGGGGAATAGATTTAAGGATATAATCTTGTACTTCCTGTGGGGCATTTTGCCAGCAGCGCTCAGGGTTTTTTGTCCAAGCTTTTGTATCCGCTGTAATGACAAAAAACACACAGGAGCTTAAAATTTGGGGCTGATTGTAGGCCGCTTTTGAGATAGCCTCTTTGATTTTTTGTTCTTTAACGTGAACAAGCCGAGTATGCTGCAGGTTGTAAGAGGAGGGGGCTTGACGGGCCGCCTCGATTAGCTTTTCGTAAATCTCTTTAGGCATAGAGTGTGTGGGGTCAAAAAGCTTAATAGATCGGCGCGCATAAATGGTTTCTAGAATATCCATGAGACCATTTTAGGTTCCCCAAAAAGTTTTGTCCAGCTTAATTGTAAACTATACCTGTTGTCCTCCAGGAATTTTTTTAAGAAAGAGATGTAAAGGAAATGGAGATTTTGAAGACTCTAATAGAAAGTAGAGAGGCAAAAAAGGGGGAAGGGTTCGCCCATCAAGGGCGACCCCTATCGGCTTTTAGGACTTTAATTCTTAAAAACCGATCTTCCTAGAAGGGTCAAAGCCTGTACCTTTTAAACCAAAGAACAGATCAATACAAAAAAGCGCGATGGAACGGACCGCTTTGTTTTTGTTTTATAGCTGTATGATTTTTAAAAAAGGTTATGCCCTCTTCTGTTTTCCTTTCCCTTTTGGCTGTTCAACAAGCCCATGTGTTATCTTGTGGTTGGCAAGTTTTGATGCCGATGTTGATTTGGAGGGTTTAATACAGTTTCGTGAAATTTTTTGGATTTGTTTGTCTAAAAGGGAGGGTTTGCTACCAAGGTAGGCATGCGGATTGGAAGGTTGGTTTCTTTGAATTTTCATACTAAGTCCTTTTTCCTTCTATATAGCAAAATAATTTTTTTTACGAAAAGGGAAAAGTGCTAAAAGGTGAGGATGAGGAGGTTAACAAGAGCGGAGAGAGAGGGATTCGAACCCTCGATACCCTCACGGGTATACGTCCTTAGCAGGGACGCGCCTTCGACCACTCGGCCATCTCTCCAAAAAAGAATAAAGTCTCTAAATGTTAAGGGATCTAAAGGGTTAAATACAAGGTCTTTTTCTCTTAGCGATAACCCTTACTTAGGGCTTTTACTCGATCATTGAGGAAAAGGGGATTTCTTTACCGCATATGGCGACCCAATAAGAGGTATGGAAGGCCCCATCGTTGGGGTTTCATTACCATCTCCCCATCGATGTCTTGCTACGAGGGTATGAAAATTGCCCGAATAGATAATAACCATCGCCTTAGTTTACACTTCAGGAGGTTTTTGGGAGAGGTAATAGGCTCTGTAGCCTACTCAGGCTAAGGTGGCAAGGCTGGATAGAATCCTAATCATAAAAAAAAACAGTTTTTTCTTAAAAAAAATTATCAAAAACTTTATATATAGGTTAAAGAAGGGACCAAGTGGTTATTTGGCCTATTAGGGATTGAGCCGGGTGTCAATGGTTTAGGCCGAGGCACTGAAGCACGACTCCTAGTCATTAGCGGGGTTTTTTCTTTAACCATCCGTGCCATAATTCACCTATCATGGATTACATGATAGAATTATGGTTCGGATCTTTTTTTTATAGTGCTAGATATACAAGTGCCTCAAAAGAGGGATTTGGCACTGCAGGATTTGCTTGCAATATTTCATCAGTATGAGGATCAGCTTTAAGTACTAGCAGGGGGCATATTCACTTTGAGGCACAGTATTTGCAAGCCTAATTGTTGCAGGTATGCCACAAATATTAGCTACTATGGCTGCCATTATAGCTGGAGGATTGCTGGTAATAGGCATATCGGGAATCGCTTTGCGGCTAAAGGTTAAAAGCCTGCTTGCTGGAATATACCCAGCACCATGGCCTATAGTGTGAATCTCAGGCTTATGGGTAGGCCAAATACAACATAGTTTGATAGGGGAAAAACTTTGGCTACATTAAGTAGGAAAGCCTTAAAAGCTGCTTCTCAAAAAAATTTAACAGAAACAAGTGGATAAAGCTCATTCTACCCCCAGTGAATACAATAGCTTCCTACTCGAGTCATTAAAGAATTACGATATAGAGGTCTATGCCCAACAAAATAGAGGGGGCGTATTGCTTTCAAGCCTAATTATGGATAGTCATTTTCGCGCGCACTTATAGATGAGGGATTTATCTGCGATTACCGTGCGCCGGATCTAGTGCGACTATGTGTGAACCCACGGTATTTCGCTCCACAATATGGAGTCTTAAATGGAGCAAATTTGCTTCATTATAGAAAAGACTTTGTATTTAAAACTAGAATATCAGATGCAGAGGG
>RGXB01000088.1 GCA_010029555.1 bacterium | reverse complement strand
CCCTAAAAGAGCTTTGGCAACATGGGGTTTTTTTACCTGCCCTTCAGTTACAAGTGCTCCCAGAAGATTGGCGACTTGCAAAGGGGTGACGGTTAAGAGGTGTTGGCCTATGGCAAAAGCATATAGGCCGGTTTTATTGTAGCTTAAGTCGAACGGTAAAGTTCCCCCAATTTCCATGGGTAAATCTATTCCTGTACGGCTCCCTAGACCCATCGCTTTTGAGGTTTGTAAAAGTTCTTCGTGAGCCCCCTCAGCCAGCAGGGAGAAATAGATGTTTGAGGATTGTTCGATTGCACGTTCCAAATCACATTTACCGATAGAGTGGTCGCTTCTGGGGAGTCTACCTCCGCGAAAATTTCGGGTGATGGGAGTGCCGTCTGGAAGATATCCCAAAATATTTTTTGGATCTGCTGGGTCCCCTTTTGGCCCTTCGTCTCGAATAGTGAGAGGATTTGGATCAAAGGGTTTAGTGAAGTCTAACTCTTTTTCCAAATGCCTTTTGAGCCCGGCATAGCCCGAAACAATTTTAAAAATTGAGCCCAAAGGGGCTGACTCCTGGTAGGCAAAAGAGCGGCTAAATCCAAAACCGTGTTTGGGATAAAATGCCTGAGCCAGCTGTTTTTCGTATCCGTCCAGCATTTTGCTTGTACGCACGACGTGAATCAGACTTTGAATAAGGTGGGCTGGAAAATCCTGGAGTCGGCGTTGAATCTGTGGAACCGAAGGGATTTTTGCCAATTCCTTGCACAGATAAAACTTGGGGTCATAAAGAGGGGCTATATTGGCTCCTAAGAGCGCAGAAGAGATCAAAATAGAGCGATTTTTTTCATAAAAGGTTTGAAAAAACTCCTCCTCCTTAGGTTTGAGATAATCCAAATAGGGGAGTTTCCCCCCCTTTTTTCTCACCTGTGCTAAATAAGAGGAGAAATAGTTTTTCCTAAAAATAGGCATGTAGGTGGTTTTGAAAAGGGTACGACTTTGTCGAATGACCTCTTTTTCCAGCCTGCGGATTTGTTGACATAATGCGACAAAATGGTCGATGGGCTCATCGCTTAAAGCGATCTTCAAAGCGTCACTAAAGTTTTCCAAAGGGGCAAATAGATGGCATAGATTATAGAGCAGCAAACGGTCTTTTGGATGACGAATTTTAGAAAACAGGGGGTCGAGAAACTCCTTTTCTTGGAGAAGATCGGGGGGGACGACAAACTGGATCTCTTTCGGTTCATTTCCGTAAAGACCGTCGAGAAGCACTTGGATCGATTGCTGCTGAAAGTGGTGTAACAAAGAGCTAATAGCCTGTTGCAAAAAGAGCGTTTTTCCCACAGTGTGGAGCTTGGTAAGAGATTTTCTTACTTGACAGTCGGTGGAAAGAACCTGATCTAAAAACATCTCATACGTCAAATATGTGGAGGAGAAAAAGCACTCTTTGGTCTTTGGGTCTTGCCTCTCTTTCAACAAAGGTTTTTCCCCATCAAAAATCTCGAGGATGTGATCGCTCGATTCGAGCCACATCTTTGGATCCATTTCGGGGTGCATTCTTGGGTAGGAAGCGAGAGCTAAAACTTCCGAAGATTTCGGATCGATAGCAACAATTGCACCCCCCTTGATAAACGGAGAGGCTATTTTACTATGATCGATGCTCAAGTATTTGAATTCTTCGTCACGCTCTTTTTCGTTACGAATCAAAAGCTCCTCGGCATGTTTTTGCAACTCTAAATCGATGGTAAGCAAAAGCCGTTTCCCCGGCAGAGCATCTACCGACTCGGGGAGCTTTCGTATAAAGCGACCTTTAACGTCGACTTCAAAGCGCTCCTTTCCCGGATAGCCCCGCAAATGGTTGTCGTAAATCTCCTCCACCCCGCCTCGCCCCATGTAGGAGTTCAGCCGGTAGTGCAATTTTTGCAACTCCAAGTAGCGCTCTTGTGCTTTTTGCAAAGAGATAAATCCATAAGGCAAAGGAACGGCGATTTTTTCCCCCCTCATCTGGAAGAAAGATTTAAGACTATGCATTTCGTGTTGAATGGCTGCCATCTGCGCACTTTGGATGGGACCTATAGAACCCAGGATATGCAGCCCCACGGCACCTTGGGGGTACTGTCGCTTGGAACGGTGTTTAACATCCAGCCCGGGCCAGTTCCTCTCCTCCATTTTCAGCAGATAAAAAGTCTCTTCTTTCACATCTTGCTTTAGGGGGAAAAATGTATTGGGAAAAAGGGCCGATTTGGAAAAAATCAGATCCTCAACCCCTTGCCGATCTATCTCTAGCGTTCGTGCTAAAAAAGACGAAAGTTGCTCAACATATTCTTTTCTTGGAAACGTTTTTTGCCCATTTTTTATTTTCATCCGGGGGATGAGGGCGATTTTATCAAAGGTGACTCCGACATCGTAGGCGATGCGATTGATTACAAGGGGGCGGTTATAGCGATCCCGAATAGTGCCCCGATCGGGTTCTACGTGAATGGATAATTCTCTTGGGCTTTTGGATTGTTCCAAATAGTTGTCATGAAGAAAAAGGGTAAGATAGCCGATTCGGCCAAAAGAGAGGAGAAAGATAAAACCGAAAAGAAAGAGGGCAATCAGGGGTTGATTTGTGGAAGGGCCACGCATTCTAGACAGTCTCTTAAAAAAAAGTTTTTTTGGAAAGAGTTTCGCTAAAAAGCTGTGGCAGGAGCAGCCCCATGATTGAAGCTTGAATGGAAGCTTGAGCAGATAACAGCTCAAAATAATTATTTATTTTTTGAAACACTCCCCGTGCTTTTTCACTTTTCAAAAAATGGTCTGATCTGGAATACTTTAGGAATACTTTGGGCGCTCATAGTTTAAAGGTAGAACTACAGCCTTCCAAGCTGTTAGTGTCGGTTCGATTCCGACTGGGCGCTTTTACTTCTTTTTCCCTTTGATAAAACAAAAAAATCTGCTATCCTCGACCCAGCCGGCCGGTCCATCGTTTTTACAAGCGATAGAATTCTCCTAAAGTAAAAACAATTTTTGATGTGACTTTGGCATAAACGAACCTGATCGCCCAGGAAGGCACCTGGAGAGGGGAATGCTAAGGAGTTATTTTGAGCCACAAAGAGCCAACTGTCCAGGAGCTCATCGAGGCGGGTGCACACTTCGGTCACCAAACGCGTCGTTGGAATCCAAAAATGAAACGTTTTATCTTCTCTGAAGAGAACGGCATCCACATTATCGACCTTTCTAAAACTGTACACCAACTCAAAAAGGCGATTGAAGCGGCCGTTTCGATCGTTTCCAAACACAAAAGCGTCCTTTTCGTTGGGACCAAAAAACAGGCAAAAGACGTAGTTAAAGAGACTGCGGAATCTTGCCACGAGTTTTATGTTGCCGAGCGTTGGTTGGGTGGTATGTTGACAAACCTTGCCACTATCCGCAAATCGGTGAAAAAGCTCGAGAATTTGGAAAAAAAACTCTCTTCTGAGAACAACGAATACACGAAAAAAGAGCGTCTTCTTCTCGGAAAAGACCAGATTAAACTGAGCCGTAACCTCTCAGGTATTCGTGGCATGCGCCGCGCTCCGGGGCTTATGATCGTAGTAGATCCAAGCAAAGAGGATATCGCCGTTTTAGAAGCGAAAAAATTGAACATTCCGGTGATGGCGATTGTAGATACAAACTGCGATCCTTCGTTGATCGACTACGTGATCCCGGCCAATGACGACGCGCAAAAAAGCGTAAAAGTGATCCTTGATGCACTCTCGAATGCGATCAAAGCCGCTAAAGACGAGTTCTCTGTGCAACAGCGTGAAGAGGCCTCTTCTGAAAGAGCAGAGAAAGAAGAGAAAGAGCGAGAGCCTAAAAAATCTGATAGACCACGTCGTCCTCGTAAAGAGGCAGTAGCTGAGGTAGCAAAATGAGCGTAGTTTCTGCAAAAGATGTTGTTCGCTTACGTGAGGTGAGTGGAGTCGGAATGCAAGATTGCAAAAAGGCTCTTGATGAGGCTGGCGGAGATTTTGATCTTGCGCTGGAACATCTTCGTAAGAGGGGATTAGCTCAAGCGGCTAAAAAAGCCTCTCGAGAAGCTAAAGAGGGAGTGATTCGTGTTTGTGATGACTCACATCGTATAGCTGTAGTAGAGGTGAATTGTGAGACCGATTTCGTCGTGCGTAATGACGATTACAGGGATTTTGCCCAGGCGGTTACAGAGCTTGCTTTGCACAACCATCCTAAAACTCTTGAGGCTCTCCGTGAACACACGGAAGAGAGGCGAGCAGCTTTAGTTGGAAAAATCGGGGAAAATATCGTCATCAACCGTTACACGCTTATCGAGAAAAAAGAGGGGCATTCTTACGGGATCTACGTGCACGGCGATGGAAAGATCGTTTGTGTAGTCGATATCAAAGGGCACCACATGGTTGACGTCGCAAAAGAGATTGCGATGCACTGTGCAGCTGCCCATCCTCATTATCTCTCTCCAGCGGATGTTCCAAGCGAAATCCTCTCAAAAGAGGAAGAGATTGCTCGTGCGCAAATTCATGGCAAACCTGAAAACGTCGTACAAAAAATCATTGAAGGGAAGAAAAACACCTACTTTGCTGAAGTTTGTTTGAACAAGCAAAAATTCATCAAAGATGAATCCTTGACAATTGAAGAGTATGTGCGTAAAAAAGGGAAGGAGCTTGGAGCTGGTGATTTAACCATCATCTCCTCCTACGTTCGACTACAAGTTGGGGTGTAATCGCATGCAAAAAAGGCGCTTTGTCCTAAAGATCTCCGGGGAAA
>RGXB01000087.1 GCA_010029555.1 bacterium | reverse complement strand
GCTTTGGATGTCCCTAAAAAAATTTTTTCTGACAAGCTTAAGGGGTATTTCACAACGGTAGGTTCTTTATTTTTATTTATTATTGTTTTAGGTGGGGGAGCGACCTATCTTTTGACCCTAAGGATTTCAAAACCCCTATCCCATCTTTGCGGAGTCATGCAAATGGGGGAAGAGGGGCATTTAGAGACAAGATTTGACTTCGATAAGTGGGGTTTTGAGGTAAATTACGTGGGTTACCTCTACAACCGTTTGATGGATAAAATCCAATCTATGATTCAGGAAATTCGAACCGAAAGGACCGAAAAAGAGCGCTATGCAACCCAAATGCTATTAGCTCTTGAAATCCAAAAATCGCTTTTGCCGACTAAAATACAGATACCAAACGTAAAAATCGCCTCCTCTTATTTTCCTGCAATCGATGTTGCCGGAGATCTTTTCGACTATTTTGAGATGTCTGACGGGCGGATTCTTGTAATGTGCTGCGATGTGGCGGGAAAGGGGATCCAGGCCTGTTTATACTCTTTAGGATTTAGGGGGTTTGTCCGCAGCGTTTCGGTTTTTGAGAACAGTCTGGAAAAAATTGTGCGCCAGGTAAACGACCTGTACCTTAAAGATACCATAGAAAATTGCATGTTTGTCACGGCCTGGATCGGGATTTTAGATACTGCTACTAAAACTCTGGAGTATGTCTCCTGCGGCCACCCTCCAGCTCTTTTGCGAAGACATGATCAGCCTGTACAACTCCTCGAGGGGGAAGGGATCCCATTTGGGATCCAGAAAATGGAAGAGATCCAGGTGCAAAAGGTCCAATTAAAGGAAAAAGATCTGGTAATAGCCTATACAGATGGGGTAACCGAGGCGATGAATGATGCTAAAAAGCTCTTTGGCATGGAAAGGCTTGTTACTGCGATTCGCAATATCGATGTAGCCTCACCCGAAAACTTGATTG
Organism: bacterium; assembly: GCA_010029555.1. Taxonomy (GTDB): domain Bacteria; phylum Chlamydiota; class Chlamydiia; order Chlamydiales; family RGXB01; genus RGXB01. Next base: position 3,792 of record RGXB01000087.1, on the reverse strand, counting down.
AAGATCTCTATCGGCGGATCAAAGAGTTCTCCTCAGTAGAACAGAGCGATGACATCACAATATTAGCAATACAGATCGATTGATCAAGTTTCAAACAGGCGATGGAGAACCTCTTGTTTGTCTTTGAGTTTATGCGTGATGGCGATCTCTTCCGCTTTTTTTAGATACCTACCCATTTCTGGCCCGGCTTTGATCCCCCTCTCGAATAGATCTTTAGAGGAGACTAAGGGTTTTTTTTCTTGAATCCTGGCGATTTCGTCATGGTAAATTCCCAATTCATCGATAGCACAATTGCGTTGGTCGGCAGGCAATAAAATTGAGGAGCTCTCGAAAAATGGAGAAGAGTAGAGATGGAGGCGCTCTTGAAGCTGTGCTTGTTCCAATTTGAGGGCGAGGCTTTCGCTAAAGGTGAGAAGATCGAGTTCTTTTTGAGAAAATTTAAGCCTAAAAAGCCAATCAAAACGCTCTTTGCTTGTAAGGTGACCGAGAATAGACTTGAGCTGTAAAATTACCGGAAGCTTTTCAGTTTGCTCCAAACTTTCCAAATAGAGGGTGGAGATCTCGGATAAAGGGGGGAAAACGGTGGAAAGGAGGCCTAGCCTATGCATATCCAGAAGTGCCGTTTTGAGATTTCCGTCCTTGTGCATTTTTTCAAATTCTTGGAGGATCCGCTCAAACGATACTGCGGGGAGAAGAGTTGAAGCATGCTCCCTAATTGCCTCCTGGGTAGATGGGTCTATAGAGAAAGAAAACCTTGAGGCATAGCGGATGGCCCGAATCATTCTAAGCCTATCCTCACGAAAGCGCTCATGCGGGTTTCCAATTGCACGAATCACCTTCTCTTTTAAATCCCCTTTGCCTCCAACAAAATCGATAGTTTCATTCGTTAGAAGATCGAGAAACATCCCGTTTATGGTGAAGTCTCTTCTTTTCGCATCCTCCTCTGGAGTCCCCTCGCTTACCATGATTGGGCGCCTACCATCGTTATAACTAGACTCGGTTCTAAAGGTCGCTATTTCAAATTTGTGATTATTTTCTACAACAACAAGGATGCCAAATTGCACCCCGACCTCAATCGTTTTTTTAAATAAAGGGCGCAGAGCCTCTATACTTAACGAGGTGACGATATCAATGTCATTTGGGGAGAGGCCCATTAAAAAATCCCTCACAGCCCCTCCGGCTAAATAGGCAATTCCCCCATTCTGATGGATTTTCTCGATGATCTTCAAAGCTGTTTCGAATGCGTTCATAAATAGAGAGTAACAGAAAGGAAAGATCTTGTTGAAATTTTTTATTAAAAAATGGAATAGGCCACTAAAAAAAAGAGATCATATTGTTCAGGTTCGAAACAAGCCGTTTTTTCGAATCCTTGGCACTATGATCTCAGCTGGTGTTTCATCACACATTAAGAGAACTTTCGGAGAGTATCGTAAAATAAACCCTTTGTTCCCTTGCTTTTTTATAAATAGATTTCCGGATTTATTTTCAATATTTTTTTTGTCATTTTAGAGTTTAAAGATCTCTTCTTTTTGAAAAGGGGCTTTGCTGTATATAAAATAACTTAACAATTAAGCCTTTTGGAGGTTACAAAAAGGCATTTTATAAAAAACATATTGTTAGTTAGCCTCTAAAAACAAAAACTTTTAAAAAAAATAAAAAAACCTCTTTGTGCCTAAAATTTTAATTTATTACATTGGGCGGTAAAAATAGATTTTTGAAGTTCTTAACGACAGTTTTCAGATTTAGAAGCTAAATGGATACAAAGTAGTCGCTTAGGAGTGGATGGGTTTTTTTACAAAGATATCGATTTAAATAGAGAGTACTGGATGCGTTTGAGGTCTGTTTTACTTTGTTGGTTTTTCCTAGTGAGTTTAGGTTTGGATGCCTCCTTTGAAATTAAGATGTCCGAAACGGAAAAAAGGGCTGCCTACCAGATCATCAAATCAATGGGAGACTATAATATTGTTGGGTTGCTTTTACGACAAAGAGAACTAAGAAGATTAGGGAAAATGATAGATCATGTTCCGCCAACCTATTTTTTGGGTTATGTATTTTCAGACCCCATTTTAAAATCCTCTATGCGTCGTATTAGGGAAAACTATTTTAAATGGACCACGTTTATTGAGGGTCTATCCCCTAAAATGGATGAGATGGCAAGATCGGGTGTATTGTATCAAGAACTTCCCCTTTTTGCCGATTTTTTACGAATTAACTATGACAATTTATATGAAAGGTGCAGGCAACATGATTGGGAAGAATTTGTTAAACAGCTTATGTAAAGCGGCTATTTTTTTATTTTTTCTGGGGTTTTTTAGTGGAGCTTCTCTGGAGGCTATAAGCACAAAAGAATCTAAAGAGATAAAAAGTCTTCTGAAGTTTATGGCAAGCCACAGAGTTATTACTTTAGGTCTACGGTTCAATGAGCTGAATGTGCTTGTGGAAAAAACAAAACTGATCCACCCTGTGGAGCTTGTCTGTTTTATTCTTACCGATACAGAATCGATGAATTATTTTAAAAAAGTATCCAAAAACTTTTTTAAGCAGCAGTACCTGATGAGAGAGTGGCAGGAGATTTTTAACTACTCTTTCAGATCGGTAGAATTTGAAGAGGTTCAAGATGCGATCAATCTGGCTGGCTTAGACCAGGAGCTAATAAAGGATTTGATCGAAATGAATAACTACCAAGAGCTGTTTTCGCTTTTTTTTAAAAAGGGGGCAAATTAGGGTTTAACGATGTTTAGTATGATTATGGCTCTTTTATTGATACAACCTTACCAGGGATCGATTCCAACTGAAGAGGCTAGTGCCGTCTCTGAAATAGTGACCGTGATGTCGGAGTCGAATCTTTTGAGTCTTGCATCTAAAAGAAAGTACTTAGTCCGGGTCGGCAAAAAGATCGAACATTTGCATCCGCTTGATTTTTTAAAGGTGGTGGTAGTTTCTAGACCATTGCTTGAGCATATTAGAAACATCCAAAAAAGCACCGTTAAATGGAGAGCTTTTGTATCCGGCATCTCCAAAGGTTTTGAGGAGGCCTTTTTAAAAGGGGAGTTTGATAAGGAGATGATCTCTTTTTGCGAGGTTGTCAAAATTGCACAAACCGAGCTGATGCCCCTTATTAAAAAAAAGGATTGGGAATCTTTTCTAAGAACGGTGATTCGCCAGGTGCAAGTTGCCTCGTCGCCTCAAGAGATCGAAAATGAGGCGATTGCAAAACTCCCTACAAATCCTAAATAGACGAATTTTGCCTAAAATGGGGTATTCATTACCCCATACTTAAATTTGGCGATTTTTTTTCGTTTCCAAGATTGCCCTAAAAAAAAGACAAAAAGGTTTTTTCACTTAATTGGGTATCTAATATCCCATACTTAAATTGGGAGTCTCTTGGAAGGGTACAACAACCTCTTTACCGGTAGAGAAGTAGGGTTTGAAAGCCTGCTCGAAAAACTGCGGTGAGACGAATCTCGCGCCCCGTTTTTGATTCAAGTAGAGGGCGTTTCCATACTCCCAAAGAACCATTCCGTGATGGCGTAATCCTAGAATGGAGCGGGGGATCTCTTGGTGTATCCAAACATCCCCGAGGCTTGACTGGATCAGTTCCATGGTGGTTATCCCGCTTGCGCGAGTGATTGTTGCGTTTGAGCGATTAAATAATTTGGAGACAACAGTGTCATCTTGGCGTGAAATCGGATAAAAACGGAGCCTTTTTGGTGCCAAGGGATGGCTCATAATTTGGGATACTAGATCATCTACAAGTCTTTTTTCTATCCATTTTCCTGTTTGGGAGAGGAT
>RGXB01000086.1 GCA_010029555.1 bacterium | reverse complement strand
TTTAGAAGGCTTCTACCTCGCCAGCTCAGAGCAATAGAATTAATCAATCAATTTATCTGTGACCAAGTACGCCAAAAATTCCCCTATAACGAGGATTTGATTCGTCAAATCTCGATTATTCAGGACAATAAAATACACATGGCAAGACTTTGTTGCCATGTCTGCAATAAAATTAACGGTGTTGCAAAGCTCCACTCCGAACTAATCAAAGAGACTATCTTTAAACCTTTTGCTAAGCTCTATCCAGCTAAATTCACCAACGTAACGAATGGGGTAACCTTCAGACGCTGGGCTTTGAAATGTAATCCAGCACTAGCCAAGTTTTTTGATGATATGATCGGCCCAGGATGGGTTACAGACTACAAAAAATTTACTGAACTCAGAAAATTCGCTAATGACCCCCAAACTAAATCCCGATTTGCCGCCATCAAGGAGGAGGCTAAAGCCAACCTGCTCCAGCATTTAGCCAAGAACCGGATGAAAAAAGAAGGGAGCGATGATGCTCTATGGGCAAACGTATTTCATCAAAACAAAGTGCCCGAAAAAGGGGTCTTTTTTGACTTGCAAATCAAAAGATTACACGAGTACAAGCGGCAGATGATGAATGCCTTGCACTTAATGCTTTTGATGAAAGAGATCAAGGAAAAATCCTACATCCCCCCCGTAAAAAAATTCTCTATTTTTGCCGGCAAATCGGCCGCCTCGTATACCTTGATGAAGGATTTGATACGTCTTATTTGTGCCATTTCCAGACATATCAATAACGACTCGGACGTGAGCGCCCATCTTAAATGTATTTTTGTTCCAAACTATAATGTTAGCCTTGCCGAAAAACTCATACCTGCTGCGGATACCTCCCAACAAATCTCGACTGCTGGATTCGAAGCCTCGGGAACCTCTTTATTTAAGTTTTGCCTTAATGGCGGACTTCTAGTGGGAACTTTGGATGGGGCTACCATAGAGCTAAAAGAGGAGGTAGGAGAAGCCTACTTCCCATTCATTTTTGGCGCTACAAAAGATGAGATTTTTGACAAGATTGCCAACCACAGCTATCACCCCCAAACACTTGTCAATGAAAATCCCCAAATCCGCTGGTTGATCGACACCTTGCGCTCCGATTTACTAGCGTCCTATCCGGAGGAACGTGAAGCATTTTATCGAATTGCAAATTATCTGGAAAATTCGGATAGCTACTTTACCCTTCTCGATCTCCCCCGCTACCATGAGATGCAAAAAGAGTGTCTCAAAGCCTACTGCGATAAAGATAAATGGAACCATCTTGCACTTATGAATATTGCAGGGGTAGGAAACTTCTCCTCTGATAGAAGTATAGAAGATTATGCCAAAGAAATTTGGGATATAAAAAGTGTACCGATGGATAAAAATATTCTTTCAGGGATCAGGGACATTTTTGTGTTTAACGACAAATGTTCTATCGATCTCAACATCTTTAAAGATGTCAAGGATTGATTTCCCATCTATTTTTAATCGCCTCGATCAACCCTTCCTTATTCATCCTCTCCAACTCATTAAATACTTGGGCGATCTTCTCGTTCGTATTTAACCCGATAAAGCTGAAATTGCGGTCGGTTATCTCCTGTTTGTGAATAGTAAAATCTGTTTCAAACAGCCTAAAGAATCCAACAGGTGCCAGCAATCCAGAGCAACTCGATTTCGAGAGTTGCAAAAAACCATCCCTTTCATCGATGTAGAAGCCAAAATCGACCCTGGGATATCTGGCAATCAATACGGTCGCCTCTTCATTATTAAGTAAAAGAACTCGTCTCGTATCTAAATCTTTTAATCCTCTTCTATCCTCTTTATTTGTAACAAGGTAGTAGCCGTTGTATAAAAGCGGTTCAGAGAATCGGAATTGCTTTTTCATCATGATCGACTGATGTAAATCGGAAAAAATAAGATCCACCTTTTTTTTGATCAAAAGGTCTTGCAGAGACTCTGGGAAGGCAGGAACAAGCTCCACCGAAAACCCCAATTTTTTTTCTAAGTGGAGGAGGATTTCGTCAAAAAAACCCTTCATTCGTACCGTCTGCATCGTTTGCGAAAAATATCCTGAATCAAAAGCTACCCTTATTGTAGGGGCATTTTTTGTCCCGGAACAACTATAAAAAGAAAAAAAAACAAGAGAAAATAGGATGGTTCTAAACATGTCTTAAAGTATACGACAAACCGATTTAACCTTACATGTCAATCAACTGTTGCATAATAAATCAAAACAGATCAAATGAGAAAAAATCGAGATGGTGTTAAACTATCCATCGCCATATTCGAGAAAAAGTATTTGGAGATAAGAATGAAGCCACGCCTTTATAGATTTTTGCACCTCTTTCTCTTCCTTTTTCTTTTAGGTTGTGACAACAAAACCGAAATCGTTTCTAACCTTGATGAAAGAGAAGCTAATTTAATTGTAGTTTTTTTAGAGAGTAAAGGGATCTCTGCAACCAAGGAGATGATGCCCATTGCTGCTGGTGCTGATGGGGGTGCTACAGCTAAATATAACATTGTCGCCTCTCGCGAAAAAGCAATCGAAGCGATGACATTGCTCAATCAAAATGGTTTACCAAAAAGAGTCGGTCCTAATCTTCTCGAACTGTTTGCTCCTTCCGGTTTGATGACTTCAGATAAACAAGAAACTATTCGTTATCAGGCGGGCCTTGCACAACAGATCCAAAATACGATCATGATGATTGATGGGGTAATTGATGTCTCTGTGCAAATCTCTTTCCCCCCTGCTGAGGCCATAGAACCGACAAATCGCATTACTGCAGCCGTTTTCGTAAAACACCAAGGGATTATCGACGATCCCAACAGCCACCTCGAATCCAAAATCAAACGACTTGTTTCAGGTAGCGTGAACGGACTGGAGATCAACGATGTTACCGTAGTTTCCGATCGCTCAAGGCTAAATGATATTTCGACTGTTTCAGATCAGGGAAAGTTTGCACAAGATTTTGTCCAAGTCTGGTCAATCACCATGACAAAAAGATCCTTGGGAGTATTCAGATTCATTTTTGGGTTTCTTCTAACTTTGTTTGTCCTCTCCTTGTCTCTTCTTGGCTGGATCCTTTACAAAGTCTATCCTCTTATTCGCGATAACGGCGGTTTTAAAGAACTTTTGATCCCCCTCCCCGTGATAAAAAAGAAAGAGGAGTCGCCCCATCAATAGAGAACTTTTAACCCTTAAATGGTTACTGGGGCGCGATGAGGGCCCCTTAAAGTTTTTAGACGAGTCCACAAGAAAGGAGCTTAAAATGCTGCCCATTATGGAACACACCCCACCCACACCCTACGATTTGATGGATCTGGAACCTTTGCAAAAAGAATTTTTTATCAAAATGCAACCCCATCTCCCCTCACCCTACTTTCTGACCAAAGATCCCTTAAACCGTTTAATCACCCTATCTGAAGAGCAACTACATCTCATTTGCCGCTTTTTAGGCCTTTATGATCTCTTTGACGAAATAAAACATGTCGTGCGCACCGACATCTTCCAATCCCTCAAACAGTCTCTGTCACTCAAAGAGCTCCAATTTCTGGAGTCATGCCGCTCACAGGAAAATCCGGTACAACTCCCAAGTATGCACATCAACGCTTGGGATCTAAAAAAAGAGAGCCTAGACAGAGCTCTTTTTGACCGGGGAAAAACACGATTAAGAGGGGCGCTATCTACAGCTTATGAGACTCTCTTTTCCTTTATCCCCGCCATCTTTATGCCTCCACAGAAAAAACCCCAAAAAGAGATAACTGACATCCTTCTCAAACAACTCGAAACCGTTCTAAATAGGGCTTTATAACATGTTGCAAATCTCCAAACAGCGCCCATTTAAAATCCAAGAGGGGCAAAAAATTATCAGCCATAACGAGTGGCAAGAGCTTTTAACTCTCGATCGGTTAATTCTTCAAGCAGAAAAAGAGCTCAAAGAGGCTCATGAACAGCTCGCTTTAGATCGTATAGAAGAGGAAAAAAAGGGGTTTTCAGAAGGGTTTGAAAAAGGGGAGCACACCTTTTTTGCCCATTTAAAACTTTTTGAAGAGAAACTCCGTGAATTGCGTTTGGAAATGCAAAGATCTGTACTCCCTTTGGTTGTTAAAACAACAAAAAAAATTGTTGCAAAAGAGCTTGAAATCGCACCCGAAACTATTGTGGATATTGTCAACGATGCCATAAAACCGGTTCTGACGTCGAAAGTAGTCCGCATTTTTGTGCGCAAAGAAGATTTTGCAATGCTCGAAAAAGAGAAGCCCCACATCAAGGCCCTTTTTGAGGCAGCCGAATCTTTCACAATTGGCATGAAAGAGGATTTAGAACCCGGATCTTGCCTCATTGAAACCGATAAAGGGGTGATCAACTCCACCATAGATCTAAAAATTAAAGCACTAGAATCCGCATTTGAACGATTTGGACCCCCCACATGAATCTTCTGACCCTATTACCCTACTTACCTATGCTAGCGACCGACGCGGCTACAGAGCCTATGACAAGCGCTACCGTTGTCACAAGAATGGTCATCATCGCAGGGCTGGCCCTTTTGCCATTTGCGGTGATGCTTCTCACTTCCTTTACCAAAATGGTGGTTGTCCTATCGCTACTTAGGCAAGCGATCGGAGTACAACAAGCTCCCCCAAACCAGGTGATCAATGGGATGGCTATTTTAATGTCTATTTATGTGATGTTTCCCACCGGTTTACAAATGTACCAGGAATCGAGTAGCTTTATCCAAAATCAACCTAGAACCGAGCTTTTCTCGTCCGAATCGGCCCTGTTTATCGAGAAAGTCGCAAGCGTGGCTAAAGAACCCTTACGAAAATTTTTGCAAAAAAACACGAATAAATCCCACATCAC
>RGXB01000085.1 GCA_010029555.1 bacterium | reverse complement strand
TGCTAGTCACTGATCCCAACAAAACCCTAGTGGTAATCAAAGGAATTTTATGAAAAAAAGAAGACAACAAGTAATCCCAAAAAGCAAGTAAATAAATCGCAAAAAAAAGGGAAAAAAATAGGTGGTGCTGATACATCTTCGCAGAAATGTAAGTTGCTTCTGGCATGATGAGTCAGAATTTAACCTCTAATACCCATTCATTTGGGATTTTTAAAAAGATTTATTATGGCTAGATAATCCTGAAAAGGAAATAGAAGCAATTTGAATGTAGAGAAAACAGAGCGCCTCAAAATAAAAAAAAACCGAGGGGGTTTTTCACTAAAAAACTAACCGAGTATATCTAAGAACAAAGGTTTAAAATTCTTTGCTCTCATATATCTACTCTTGGTGTTTGAATCCATTTTGAATAAATTTTTTTGTTGCTTAAATTTTAGGCTAAAACTTATGGAGTGTTTACTTAAGTAGTTTCATTCCGAATACCAAAATGTGAAGAGTCTTTGATATATGACGACGCAAAATAATCCGACAGCTCCTGTATCTGTAGAAAAAAACAACAAAAAATCTATACTGTTTATAGCGTCTGCATTTGCACTTTTAATTCTAATTTGCCTCATCTACTGGTTTTTTTTAGGTCGGTTTAACCTTGTTGTGGATGACGCCTATGTCAAAGGGGATTTGAGACCTATTTCTTCAATGGTTGGGGGTACCATCACAAAAATTCACGTCCATAAAACCCAAGATGTGAATGAAGGGGATATTCTAGTTGAGCTCGATGACACTCGAGCTAAGGTCTTACTCGAAAAGTCTCAGGCCCAGCTTCTACAAAATGTGCGACAGGTGGGTTTGTACCAAAAAAAGGTACAAGAAATGGAAAAGAACCTTATCTACCAGAAAGCTGCATTAGAATTAGCCCAAAATGAGGCAGAGCACCGGATAAATCTTGCAAAATTGGGTGCTATTCCGAATGAAGAACTTGAAAAATCTTTAGTCCATTTAAAAAACTCCGAAACACAATACCAGCTGGCAATTATCCATTTGCAAGAAGCGCAAATAAGACTTGGCAACGGAAATGTTGAAGAGCACCCTTTAATCATTGAAGCCGCGTCTATGGTGCGCGAATCGTTTCTCAATTTAAAGAATACACGGATTTTAGCTCCAAAAAGTGGACATATAGTGGAACTTTCTGCTCGTATAGGAGAGGTGGTTTCTGAGGGCAAAATTTTATTAAAAATGGTTTCTATAGACGAGGATCTAAGGATAGAAGCAAACGTTTTGGAAACTGATTTAAGATACTTCTACATTGGCCAGCCCTGTGAACTTACTTCGGAGTTCTATGGAGACAAGGTGCCCTTAACCGGTTACATTGAGGGGATAAATCTAGCTACAGGGGCAAGCGCAAGTATTTTGCCTCCCGAAAACGCGGCGGGCAACTGGGTAAAAGTTTTACAACGCATTCCTGTCATCATAAAGTTAAATTCAAAAAATACTATCAATCACCCCTTGATGATCGGAATGTCCATGAAGGTCCATTTTAAGAAACAAACAACAAAATTAGGCCCATTCATTCATTCTATTGTAGACAAAAATTATATAAAACAAACATCGATTTATGATAATCAGCTGGACCCAATAAACGATTGGATTCAAGAGGTTATTACCACAAACCTTATAAAATCAGCGTCCGTTTCCGATGGCTGAAAAAGATCAAAATCTGGGTAAATCCCTAAACGAAGAAGTTGAGGAGTTTCCCCCTTTTAAGGGGGGGTATTTTTATTTATTTATTTTTTGTATGGGGATGGCAATTTCTTTGTCATGGATGGATATCTCTATTGTAAACATCTCATTGCCGGATATAGCAGTTACCTATGGAATTCCCATGCCACGCTCCATTTTTGTAGCCCAGGTCTACACGATTGGAGCTAGCCTGATTCTTCCAATTTTTTATTGGGTAAGCAATTGTATCGGTCAGGTAAAATTTTTTTTGATTATTCTCTTTTGGTTTACCTTGTTTTCCTTTTTGTGTGGAATAGCGATAAGTTTTGAACAGCTAATTATTTTTCGGTTTTTTCAGGGGTTTTTTGGTGGTGGGATTATATCCTCTGTTACAGCGCTTGTGGCATTGAATGTGAAAAAAGAAATCCGAGTATTAGCCCTAAATTCCGCAGTTGCTGCAGGCCTTGTGGCCAGCACGACCGGTCCTCTTATTGGCGGATACATCAATTTTCATTTAGGATGGAGGTGGGTATTCTTCATCAATGTACCTTTAGTAGCTTTTTGCATTTTACCGTCTCTTTTCCTCTTTAAAAAAAGGGAAACTAAAAAAATTTTTCACCCCGTTGACTGGAAACTAATTCTCTTATTACCTTTTTTTGTAATCCCTTTTCAAGTGATGCTACAAGAGGGTCAAGTAAATGGCTGGTTCAAATCGGACTATATTCGCTTGCTCGGTCTAATTTCTGTAGTTGCTGGAATTCTATTTTTTTATAGAAATATCCGTTCAAAAAATCCATTGTTTGAGCTCCATTTTTTTAAAAATTGGGGCTTTTCAGTTATGACCAGCATTTCCTTGCTCCTTCTAGCGGCTGGTAAAATGGCTGTGCTATTTTTTACTCTCTGGCCTCAAACGCAACTGAATTTCTCCTCGCTTCAGGCAGCCTATTCGCTTGTTCACATGAACTTAACCCTTTTTTTAGGAATCGGGATTTTCCTTTTTCTTTTACCTTATATTGGGCATCGATGGATGCTTGCCTTATCTTGCGGATTTTGTTTAGTCGGGTTGTATTGGGCTATGCAACTCCCGTTAAATGTCGGACCGGAAAACCTCACCCCTTCCAGAATTTTAATGGGTTTAGGTGCTGCATCCTCGGTGCCTTGTTTGACCCTTTTTTTGGTTTTTGTGAATAAGGAAAATTTTTCTCGTGCAATGTATATAAATGAATTTTTAGAGATATTCACAGCAGGAATCGCCCTTTCTATTTCAAGGTGGGTCTATGAGGCGAGGCATGATTTCTATGAAAAAATTTTTCAGAAAAATCTTTCCATGCAAAATTTGCCTTTTGCGGAAACCTTAGAGACTTTGCAGGCACTAGGTTTTAGTTATTTAGGAGCGCTTAAATGGATACAAAATATGGTAACCAATCAGTGCTACAACCTTGCAGTCATTGATTTTTATCTAATACCCATCGGAATGATGATTATGACCTTAGTGTTGGCTTTTTTTGTCCCAAATATCTACAAAACAACTGGTAAGGAAAATGAAATCTAAGTTATTTTTGGTTGTTATCTTATTCTCTTCATCCACAGGTTGTCGCCTAGGTTCCGGGTACGAACCTGTAGCGATACATCTACCCCCCGATTGGCAAAACATCTGTTCCACCACTTTAGACCCAAGCGAACCTTGGATAAAATACTGGGAACAATTTCAGGATGCTGAACTTAACGGGTTTGTTGATGAGCTGGTCTCTTGCAACTTAGATATCGAAATAGCAGCCGCAAAAGTCAGGCAGGCTCGCGCTGAAGAGATCAAGGGGCAATTCGATTTTTGGCCACAAATCGATTTTGTTGGAATCATTAATCGCAACAACCTAAGCTCCGCAATTCCGATTATTTTTGACGAGCTCTTCTCTAATACAAGTTTCAATACGTTCTACGGAGCCTTTAATGCTGTATGGAACCTCGATCTTTTTGGGCGTACACAAAATGGGATGCTAGCGGACAAAGCTAATATACAAGCAGCCAGAGAAAACCTCCACGTTGTTCAGGTTTCTATGATTGCAGAGGTTGTGCGCGCTTACCTAGAACTAAAAAATAGTATAGATGAGGAGAGGCTTCTACAAAAATCTTACGATATAGAAAAAAAGCTTTTGTTCTTCGAGGGCTCGTTTTTTGAAAATGGGGTTCAAGACCAGCAACAGGTTCTCAAGCGGGGGATAGAACTGGATCGGATGGGATCTAATCTCATCAATAAAAAAAATGAGACGTTAAAACATCTCTTCCGCTTAGAATTTTTGCTGGATAAACAGCCTAATACTCTATCCTATCTTCTTGAAAAAGAAACCTGCATGCCTAAGCCTCCGACGACCATATCTTGCGGCCTTCCATCCGATCTTTTACTAAAACGACCTGATATTCGCTTAAAAGAACAACAACTTATCGCATCCACCTATGAAAAAAATGTAGCTATCTGTAATTTTTTACCTGAGTTTAGTTTGTTTTCAAATCTTGGTCAGTTGTCGAATTTGATCAGAACATTTTTCAATCAAAAAAACGCAAATGCTGTTTATGGCATGTCCCTTTTAGCACCAATATTTCATGGTGGTGAGCTAATTGGAAATCTAAGACTCAAGACTTATAAGCAAAAAGAGGCCTATTTTGCCTACCTTAAAGCGGTTTTGGAGGGTCTATTTGATGTGCAAAAAAGTCTAAACGCCTTTGAAACCAGGAAACTTTCACTCGATTTTTTTGCCAATATGACCAAAAAAAGGGGGGAAATTTTTGAGTTGAGCCGCGCGTTAAAAAAGAATGCGCTCTTTTCTGAAAAAGACACCCTGCTGGTTGAACAATCTGTTTTGGAGTCCATAAAGAATGAAAACCAGCAAAGTTTGCAACTTGCTCTTGAATTTATCCAGCTTAACAAGGAGCTTGGGGCTGGATGGCAGTATTTATCCCCTGAAATACAACAACTTAGCGAAGGGGAGTTTGAGCTATTCAAAGAGCTCACAAATTAACTAAAAATCTCTACCGCCCACGAGGGAGAATTTTTGAACGTTAACAAGCTGTATCGATAAAAAATTAGTCGCCGTTAATCCTCTCAAAAATAGATTAGTTCAAAAGGCGAAATGATGAAAAAGAAATCCGATAAA
>RGXB01000084.1 GCA_010029555.1 bacterium | reverse complement strand
GGTTTAAATTAGAAATCTCTTAATTTTAGGCAATTGTCAAACAAAATTTTAGGGGTAGGGTATGTCCATTTTTCTAGCAGAGTTTTTTGGAACATTTCTTTTAATCCTTTTGGGAAATGGGGTAACAGCTAACGCTATTCTTCCCGATACAAAAGGGGAGAATGGGGGCTGGATTGTGATCACGGCCGGTTGGGCTTTTGCTGTGGTTTTTGGGATTACCCTTATCGGTTCAATCAGCGGGGCTCACATGAATCCAGCGATTACTTTGGCTTTTCTTTTAGCTAATAAAATCGCCTTGGGCAACGTCCCTTATTATTTAGCCGGGGAGTTTGCAGGGGCTTTTTGTGGCTCCCTACTTGTGTTTTTGCTGTATAAAAACCACTTTTTTTCCCCTCTCAAAGACCCAAAATTAAAGTTGATGTCTTTTTGCACGTCTCCTCAATATCCCACAAAAGGGACTAATTTTTTGACCGAAGTTGTGGGTACTTTCGTTTTGGTAATAACGGTTTTTGCCATTATTGATCCGATGAACCAGCTCGCTAGCGGATTGCATGGCCTATTAATTGGTTTGGCTGTATTTTCGATCGGCCTGTCGTTAGGAGGGACTACCGGTTATGCAATCAACCCTGCAAGAGATCTAGCCCCCAGGCTGGTGCATCAACTGGTACACTATCCGGGGAAAGTATCATCGGAGTGGTCATATGCCTGGATTCCGTTCTTTGGCCCTCTTGCTGGAGCAGCTTTGGGCAAGTGGGTCTATTTTTCCTGTGTGGAAAGCCTACTTGGGGTGTAGCGTTAGGAATAAAATAGAGGTTTCTTTTAAAAGCCTGAAGTTAGATCAAAGAGGTTATTTTCGCAAGAAGCTCCTCCAAGAGTGCTGTAACGACTTTTGGTTTAGGGCGATTTAGCTGAACGATCCCCTTTTTAGCAAGTTCCTGCAAAGCATAGGAGTGGCGAACCGGAGTAAAATCTGTTGACCGTATCATATTGGGTTTACCTACACTAAAGCAGTTCATTCCGCAAAATCCAATCCATACCGGGCTAGGGAGCGCTCTTGAGAGGCTGTTTTCAGCGATCTGTTTCACCTTTAAAAGATTTAACTCTTGAATTTGAGCTTCATTCTCTATAATAAACAACGGTTTTTTGAGCTTTTTATAGACGAGTTGACCTAAACGCACTCGATAGACCTCCAGAATACGATCGACAATATATTTAGGCACAACTGGGTTTAGTGAACAGGCGGCATCCTGCAAAAGGCGAAAATGGGCCCCATGGACCAGCGGAATCGTCTCTTGAACCAAAACAGTTAAGGTAGGGGTATCTTGAAATTTTGCAATGGCCTCCTCAAAAAGGAGAAGGGGATGGGATTCAATCGATTTTTGCTCAAGCCAAAAGAGTTTTTTTTTGAGATCCTTCTCACTCCAAAGAGTCTTCAATACTCTTGAAAATTCCCCATCTTCCAGATCTTGTTGGGTTCTTTTATCAAAAAGATCCGATTTTATTTGTGAGGTAAAAGGGAAGGAGTCCAGATCTTTAGTTGGAGTTTCCAAAAGGTGGAGCACATTTTTTTCCAAACGGAAATCTAATCCTGACATAATCATCCTTTAAAGAAAATTTTAATAAAATTTAGTTTCTTTAAGCCGATCAAATGATAGGATTCAATCCAATTCAAAAGCGGTTTTTTTTCTTTTTTTAAGAGGTCGTACAAGCCCTTCTCTATCTATATCTTGAAAGATTTTTTCTTGGGCTGCAGAGGGTAACTCCCGAATAAATGTTTCGATCCGCTGAAGTTTGCAAATTTTTATTTTTTCTTCTTTATTCAGGATAGGGCTTTCTACAATTTTTAATACTGTCTGTAAGCTTACGTCGGCCGTCGTAGAGATCTCTTTGATGAGATGCATTTTAGCACAAGGTTTAAGGTTCAACCAGAGCATGCAACTACTGAAAAGGAAATCTCCCGCTCGGTCCTGCTCAGTGATGAGACGGAATTGATCCTCCTTGGAGAGGTCATTCAGGAGAATACTGAAGAAAAACGAGGCAACATTCGACCATAAAAAATTTCCCGATTGGATTAAACAGACAAGTTTTTTAGAAAAAACCTCTTTATGCTTGAGCAGTACCAGGCGTAAAAGTCTATCATGATCCACAGGATGTAAACGTTTTAAAACAGCTTCCAGGTGAATTTTGAAAAGAGAAACCACATTAGCGTACAGCCCAGAACCGATTTTTAAGGGGGGGCTTAATAGGGTGGGCAAAGCCTCCTGAAATTGGTTCAACCCCTGTTTTGTCTCAAAAAGGATCAGTTCTAAGCCCTCTTTAGAAAAGGGGGTTGTATCCTGTAAGAAAATATTTTCCTGTTGCTTAGTGAGAAGCCAATAGACAATACGCCCGATTTCCTGATCAAAAATCTCGGATAGCCTCCTTTGACTAGTTCTGTCAAAGCAAGGTCTTGATTTTGTCCAAAGTTTCAAATTATTGAGGATTTGTCCCCTGGTAAATCCAAGCGCCTCCAAATTGTGTAGAATTTTCGGTGTAAAATTGGGGTGGATATGTAAAAGATCGTAAAACCTAGATCCCACGGAAAACAGAACTTTGTGTAAAATCTTTGGCTGTTGGATGAATAGGAAAAAAATAAGCAGGTTTTTATCCGAGACCTCCATTTTGGTGAGCATAGTATGGGGAAAATTATCTAAAGGCTCCTCAATTTTTTCTTGGAGCATTTCGGGGCAGCAATCGATTAGATGCTTCACAAAAAAGGAGCCCAATAAAGCAGACATCTGGACAAATTCTGGCGTGAATCCTTCAGTTTGAGAAAACTGGCGTAAGGCTTGTTCTGGATCCTCGCTTTTTCTAAATAAGGTCCAGAAATGGAGAATAGATTGGGGGAAGCCATTTTCATACAGGTCTTGAGTCAAATGTTCAAATTTATCAACATCTTGCTGCAGTTCCACTAGAGTACACTCTAAGGGGTATGGTTGCAGTGTTTTAGGTGGTAGTAAGGGAGCGGCTAAAGTTTGCGAAAAAAAAGGGGGGAGAGATTCAAAGGAAAACGGGGTGGATAGAAAGTGGTCATTAAGATCTATCAGTGGCTCTAAGCTATCTATTTGCAGAGGTGGTATCACAAAAGTGTCCTTGGGGCATTAGCGCTGAAAATTATAAATACTAGATAGTATTAAAAGCAATAAACCTTAGGTTTCATACGAAAAAAATAGGGGGGTGGCGAAAAATTACCCCCCACCCACTTAAGAGATTAACCTCTAATTTTACTAGCTAGGTCATGCAAGGCATTTGCAATATCTGTGTCAATTTTTGCAGCACCGTGATCCACAAAATTTTTCAGATTATTTTCGATTTTTGTAACAGCTGTGGAAACTTTTGTATCGACCTCTGCTTGAATCTCAGATTCAATTTTTTGAGCAGTTGCCGAGTCGATCCCTAGAAATTTACAAACATCGGTCACAGTCGTTTGGATTGCCTGATCTATATCCGTACCAATCATGGTTCCAATTTTACCTATTTCTGCTTCAATTGAGCCACCTGCTTTTTCAATAGCATCCTTGACTTTATCGGCCAAAACTTGCGCATTTTTGTCTATGTAATCAGCAATTTGCCCACGAACATTCTTAATCGCTTTTTCAGCGTCTTGTTCCACTGTTGTTGCGATTTCTTTAAGTTTTTCTTCTAACCAGTGGATGATTGGTGAGCTATCTGTTTTACATGCTTGCATATTTATTTCCTCATTTTATAAAAAATTATGATCCCTGTACACAATATCAATATAAATTTATTTAATTTTCAATAAATTTATTTATTAAAAAAATCAAGAAATCTTATTCATTGTCTATCAGAGGGTTAAAACTCTTATGAAACGGGGAAAGTTAGTGAAAGGCCTAAAACTAATTCAATTTTGGTATCTTGCTTTAAGCTCCTCATCTACTTGTTTTTTTGTAATGTAGGTCCACCCGAAAAGGGAGGCTATTGCCAAAAAGAGTTTCAGCTTCGAATCCAAATTTTCTAAAACGGGGAGACTATTTCCTCTCTTGAGACCCCCGTTTAAAAGGAACATCCTCAATTCTGCATGGATTAGACTCGTTGTGGTAGCAAAAACACGGGATGAAAAAGAGAGGTCATACCCCTTCTTACCTAAACGTCTAAAATTTTGCACCAACTGATATGCTATAAGCCCATGAAATAGGAGCCAGATTTTTTTATCTAAGATCACCTCTTTTTGAGCGATGATAGAAATCGTTGTGCCTAAAATACCGGAGAAAAGATCTCGTGTAAGAACCTCATTTGCAAAATTTGTGGTGAATCTTATAGGGGCGAGAAAGTCCATAATTTTTTATCCTTAGAGTTTTTTTAGGTTTTTTTACCGTTACATGGGGAATTTTTAGCTTCTAATCCGCTTTAAGCTTCGTTGAAATTGGAATCACCTATTAAAGAGGTGAGAGCTAGGTTCACCTGCTCGGCGCTATGGGTATAAAGAAACAGTTTTTTTGTACAGGTGGAAGATTTGTAAAGGGGGCGTAGCTCACCTCTATCATGCCTAAGCCCCTCTTCAGGTAGGATGTAGACTTGGATTTCGTCTTGATGAGACAAAAATTTGGATCCTGTGATCGCTGAGAGAAATCCCTCTAACTGTTCTTTGCTGAAACTTTGGATTTTTTCTACGAAAACCTCCTGTAACTCATCAAAAATGCGGATCTCATCGTCCGTGTCGATGTCTTGGGCAAAACGGATTTTGTTTAACAAACGGGCAGCATTAATCGATTCACCCTGTATCCCTATTCTAGTCATTTCAGGGGATTGTTTACGCACTTCAAACATGAAATTTGGTCCTAAACCTCGACGAATCTCATGGATCGCTAGGCATCGCTCTTGATGCAACTCGTAAAGAAATTCCTCCTGGATCTTTTCTACAGGCAGGTCTTCATCGACAAGAAGCTCTTTTTTTAACTGGTTTTCTTCCTCACTCGAAAGACTCATCCTGTTCACTAGTCTCGGTCCAAAGATAGCGATATCCAATTTTATGAGGTTTTCT
>RGXB01000083.1 GCA_010029555.1 bacterium | reverse complement strand
TTGATCGCCAAAGAGCGCACTGACTGGACAAAAAAAGTAGCAGAGGAATTCAAAAACCTCGGGGTTGATGGGTTGAGAAACAAACTTCAAACCATCGAAGAAGAGGATATTAGACACCTTCAGGCATTTGCAAATTCCCCTAGTTCTCTAGAGGGAGAGGAGAAAGCTCAAAGGTTCAACGGGATCTTGGAGCGTGCAGTTGTTCCGGCCGAGGTAAGGGAGCGTTTTAAAGAAAACGTTGAACTGCTAGAGGTGATGGAAACTTTTATGTTGGCCAGACGCGAACATTATGGGCGCTTTATAGGCCAAAAGAACGTTCAGCGGCTTCTGGAAAATCCCAGATATGAATTCAACAGCAGAAATGCCTCCTATTTTGAGTCCAAAGATTTGCTTAAGCGTAAAATTGAAAAAACCCTTCAAGTACAATCCACTTTGTGGAAAGTTGTTCAGGTATTCTCTTTACTCACCATCAGTGTTTATGCGGCTACAAATTTTATAACGGCCGGTTTGCCCGATCTGGTTATTGCAATACTAAACCTTGCGATTGCGATAGGTTGGTCTATTGTAGACACCTACTTTTTTATCTCCGATATGCTCGAGGGGGGATACACCAAAGACCAGTTTTATGCCTTCTTGGTGACCCAAGCCTCATTCCTCCTTTTGGCCGCTGGGGCTTTCCTTATCCACCCTTTAGCTAGCCTAGCAGGGCAAGCGGCTCTTATGGGGGTAGGTTTGTCGGGAATCATATACAATCTAATCACTGACCTTAGAAAAAAACCTACAGAAGCTACTCGACCTCAAGAGCTTTCAGAATCGATATCAGCCGAAGGATAGCCTTTTCCTTTACCCTATTCAATCTCAATTAGATGTGTTTTTTTGCAAATAATAAAAAAATATGATATAATATAGATTGAAAAGGGGAGTGCTCCCCCGAGGTGAAAAATGGTGGAAAACCACATCACTTCCGATCACAGCCCACAAAAGCAGCCTCTTTTGTCTGGGAACCCTGTTGCCAAGCCCGATTCCACCCAAGATAAAGTGCAGAAAGTTGCAGGTTCTCTTTTAGAACCCCTTTTCTCTCAAGGGGATACCGTCGCTATAGCCTCTTTGACCCAAAAATTAGTCACACAAGAGGCTCCACTTCATGCGGAAGTAGGAGACTACACCGCCGCTTCGATCGGCGGACTGACCGGTATTTTGGGGATAGCTTTTCACTCAATGAATTGCCATAGAGCTAGAAAAAATAAAGATGCAACAGGGTTAAGAGTCTACAGCTCTCAGCTTGTCCGGTTTGTCGCAAAAGTCGCCTCAGTAGTTACAAGCATCGCCTCGACAATTCTTACCAAAAGCGGTGAAGTTCTTTCTAGATCCTCCGCTATACTGGGCGCTGTTTCCATAATGTCTGGGACAGTAGCGTTTAGTTTTAGACTGTACGATATGCACAAACTCAAGAGGCTTAATGGGGATATCGAAAAGATACATAAGGAATTTTTCGATACCTCAAAGGAACCTTCTGATGAGATCATTGAGGGGCAAATTGATCGATTAGGGCGCGCCCTAGGGGATCGCAATCTAGCGGTAAAAATTTATAAAAAAGAAGCGATTGGATCATCTGAAATTCAAGAAAAAATTCGAGGAACCTTTAGGGATTTTGCTCTCTGTTTGGGGGTGTTTCTTATTTCGGATACAATCAACATAGTAGCCCTGGTGATACCTATAATCAAACCATTAGGAATCGGACTTTCTTTGGCCGCAAACTCTTTGTGGTTGACTTTGGTGGACGGCAAATTTCTTGTTAAAGATCTTAGTGACAAAAAACAGATTTCCACTTCGCTCAAAGTCGCTTACATAGCGCAGATTATTTTGGCTACTGCCTCAATTGTTGCCTCAACGGTTTTCACTTTTGGTGCTGTACCCATAGCGATAGGCGCCGCTGCGGTTGTTGCCACAACAGTTCCCCATATCTTGGGTTGGTTGGAAAGAAAGAAAAAGGCCGCTTGCCAGGAAAAAGCACAGCTCTCTATAGCTGAGGCTGAAACGCGGAAAACAGAACAGCTTTTATTAGCTAAGGCCGCATCCTAGACCTCATATTCATTCTCGGTATAGATTTAAAGTTTTTTAAAGCAACATTGCCTTTATCGCCCCTTTTTTGTTAATTTTAAACTAATGGATTGGAAAAGTCGTTTTTTAGATTACTTGGTGGCAGAGCGGGGCCTTTCTCCCAATACCATTCTAAGTTACACAAGAGATTTAGAGAAATTTTCCCTTTTCCTTGATCCGCAACCGATCGAGAAGGGGACAAAACAGGATATTTTTCGATTTATCAAAACCTTGGAAAAAAATTTTAGTGTAGCGACACAACAGCGCCAAATCGTTGTTTTACGGAGATTTTACCACTTTCTTTTAAAAGAGGGTGCGATCCAGAAAAACCCGGCATCTCATGTAGATCCGCCTAAAAAAGGTGTACAGCTGGTACGCCCTTTGACTGTTGAAGAGGTGGAGATTCTTGTTAAAACTTGTCAAAGCCCACTAGAGAAGGCTCTTATTCTTACAGTATATGCCAGTGGATTACGGGCCTCAGAAGCCTCCAGTCTCACTATTTATGATGTGAAAGAGGGGTGCATTAGGATCAAGGGGAAAGGGGGAAAGGAGCGAATTGTGCCGATTGCTCCTGTGGCTCTTGAGGCGATTGACCTGTATCTTCAACAAAGGGAGGACAGCAACCCCTATCTTTTTATCGCACGAGGCAAGCATCTAAATAGAGAGCAAATTTTAAAGATCATCAAAAAAATAGCGCTTAAAAGTGGTCTGGAAAAAAATATCTACACACACCTTTTAAGGCATAGTTTTGCTACACATTTATTGCAAGGGGGTGCCGATTTACGCACGATACAGGAGCTTTTAGGGCATAGCGATATCCGTACCACTAACCGTTACACCCATCTTTCCAAAGAGCATATCAAGTCCACCTTTGATCTATTCCATCCAAAACCCTAATCTGGTGGGGATGGGTAAATGTGCAATTTGACTTTTTAAAAATTAATGCAATCTTTAATATACTAAGAAAACAGGATACCCCTGAGGAAATGGCATGACTTTTCTAAGTCTTTTGAATACACTAGATATTCTCGATACCCCTTTCCCACGACCCCTTAATTATATAAAAGATCTCCTGACATGCTCAGCGTATGAGATTACGCAAAAGGAGTTTCTTTTACCCACAATAGACCAATCTGAGGCGTTTTTTAAAAAAACTTTTTCTACAACAAACCATCAACGGATCAAAAGAGTTTTTGAGTGGTTCATCTCTGGTCCTTTCAGACACACCATCCGTTACACACTGAACTATTCTTATCTATTTTCCTCAACCCCGCTGAAGCCCCTCTCCTACACGCAAATTGCCAAAAGCTATATTAATCTGTATTGTTTAGATCGATTGGGGGAAATTCTAGATGTAAAAACTACAAAGCTTTTGCGCTACATGCTATTTACCTCTCAAGACAAAGAGATAAAAAAGTTCCACCCCATGCACGCAATTTTGATTTGTGTATTTAAATTCACGATAGCCTACCCGTTACGCCTTTTGCGCACACGAGCTTATGTGCTTGATACCGGTCTATTTTGTTCTAAAGATCTTAAAAAGGGTATGACTGAGGCAATCGGAAATCTCCGATTGAAAAAATTTCAAAGAAATCTCCAGCTGGATTTTTACAAAGGGGGGGGGAAATACTTTGTTGCGACTTTTGTCCAAAGTCTCTTAGATACCCTGATCGAATATTACCATAATCCTGCACCACGAGTGCCCCTTAGAATAGTTTTTTAAAGACGCCCCTTTTTTTGTAAACCCCTTGAGAACCTTTTTTTGGACACTTAAGGGGTTTTTGTTGCAAAGTACGAGGTAGGCACAACCTTTTGATTAAAAAAAACCGCTAGTCCTCTTTTGCTATAGAGGATACAAGCAGGCTATTAACTATTTCGGGGTTCGCTTTCCCTTTGGTCTTTTTCATGACCTGACCTACAAGTGCGTTAAAAGCCTTCTGAATCCCATTTTTGTAATCGGCGACAGAGTGGCGATTCTCTTTAAGCACTTCATGAATAATAGCCTCAATTTCTTTAGTGTCGCTTAACGGTTTGTAGTCGGGGTTTTGATCAAAGATCTCCTGCGGGTGCTTTTTGGTTAAACACATTTGCTCCTTGATTTCTTTGGCGATTTTTCCTGTAATTACACCATTTTCAATCATGGATACGAGATAAGCGACATTCTCAATAGGAATATTTGCATCCATAAAATGGACTTTATCCTCATTAAGCCTCCCAACAAACTCCACCGTAAGCCAGTTGCAAAGGGCAATCGGATTTTTTACCAAATGGATCGCCCTCTCAAATGCATTTGATAAGGCTCTATCGGCGATCAATACCCCGGCTGAGTAGGGCGAAAGGCCCAAAGTTTCAGTATAGCGGATGAATCGCTTGTGGGGGAGTTCGGGAAGTCCCTTTTTTACCTGATCAATAAATCTATAGTCAGTACCTAAATAAATATATTTGTTCTGTAAGGAATGCCTATACCCTTTTTCATGACCTTTACCATAAAATACAAAAGTTTTAACCTTTAAAGCAGCAGCGAGAGTTGCAGTCCCGGTTGTAAAACAGTAAATTGTATCTATGGAGGCAAGAATATTACAAAAATCAAAAATACTTGCAGCTCTTAATAAAGGTTGATCGCCCAAAGCTATGAACCTATTTCCTAGAACAACCATTTGATAATTTATTTGGACATGGTTATCCTTAAACCATCTTTGTATCAACAGGTTTGACCTAAGATCTCCGGTATAAGAAATAAAATTTGGATCATAAACTATAGCTCCTTTTAAATTAGACTGCAAAATAGGCTGATAATAAATTTCAGGTTCGTGCATTCTTTTATTGTCCTCTAAACCATACAAAAGCATTAAGGTATCTAATAAATTTTGGGTATCGGTATAATAAGTTGAAAAATGGAATATACCAGATTCGTCTGTAAATCCATCTACGAATGGATTAAGTTCCCAAATTAATTTTTTATAGTCTTC
>RGXB01000082.1 GCA_010029555.1 bacterium | reverse complement strand
AAATAAGGAGTTAACAGATGGCTTCGTTAGAATATAGCGGATTTCGTATAAGAGCGATTAGCGCGTCTGTACCCTCAAGAATAAGGAAAACTGAAGAGTTTGTAGAAGAGCATCTGATAGAGCCCCATTTCATTATTGACCACCCGGTTGAGACGACACCTCTTTGCAAATTCCATCGAAATGTTAAGCAGAAAGAGGAGGGGATTGTTGAGCGATTTGAACTATTTATGCTCGGTATGGAAATGGCAAATGCCTATTCTGAGCTCAACGATCCGATTGTGCAAGAGACCCTTTTACGTCAGCAACAAGAGGCTAAAGACGCCGGAGATAAAGAGGCCCATCCTATGGATGAGGAATTTATTGAAGCGCTCAATACCGGAATGCCTCCGACAGGAGGTCTGGGGATTGGGATCGATCGCCTCGTCATGGTGTTAACAGGTGAGGTTTCCATTCGTGACGTCATCTATTTCCCTATGATGAAACCGCACCAGTCTTAAACATTCTTATTGTAAAAAAGACCTCTTTTTCAAGAGGTCTTTTTTACAAAAAACTTCTTAAAAATTCTCCATAGAGGGTTTACCTCCGTAGCTTATGGTCAAAATCTTTTCCGGGTTATCCCTTTTACAGAAATGCACTCTGATAGAGACCTTTTCGAGTCCCTCAGTGGGTAGGTCTTCATAAACAGAGAATAATCCGTCAGTAATTCTATCTTTTAGGAAAGAAAAAGGGTTTTGTTGTTCTTCAAGGTAATTTTGTCTTATACGATTTAAAAAACTTTGAATTTCTGGGGATGCATAAGGTTTTTTTAGCAACAGCAACAGTAACTGTATTTTTGGATCAGTCCGATCGCTTTTTTCGATCTGCAAAGATTCCTGCAAAAAAATTTGATAGAGCTCAGCATTATCTTCGGGGATATCCCTATCTAGAGGCGAATATCTATATTTTCTTTTTTCTAAATACCTCTTATCTCCATCAACAGATTTAAGGGAGGTCGCGGTGATTTTTAATATTTTAATTTTTGTACTCACATCAAGAGAGCTTTGCAGATTAGCATAAAAAAAAGGGAGATCATCGGTAGAAATTAAGGGGGCCTGTGTGCAAACGGATGACATTAGGAGCTCCTAAAATAGTTGGCACAAGGATAAATAATTTAAAGATTTTTTAAAATTTTAAATTATTGAATTAAAAAATTTTTAAAAAAACGTCTGAAGAGGATCCACATCTACCAGGCATTTGATTTTTTCATGCTTCGGTATTTTTAGAACCATTTTTTTCAAAGAGGAGAATTTAAGGGCTTTTAAAAGAATTTGTCCCCTGTGTTGCCCTTTAGCTTTTGTCAGTCCACAAAGTGTGTAGGGCAAAATATCCACATCCGTTTCCCTAGTTTTTTCAAATAGATGGGTAAGATAGGCCCCAAACTGATCTAAAAGGGTACTTTCAGAGGACTGTAAAACAATACGGCACAATTTTTTGAAGGGGGGGTAGTGGAATTGTTTGCGCAAGATAATCTCTTCATGGAAAAAGGTTTTGTAATCCTCTTTGGAGGCATGGTGAATTACCGGATATTCGGGTAGACGAGTCTGTAAAATCACCTCCCCGGGAAAATCGCCCCTTCCCGCACGGCCTGATACTTGACTGAGTAATTGGAAAGCATTCTCTTGGGATCTGAAATCGGGAATATGGAGCATCGAGTCTGCATTAAGGATACCTACAAGAGTGACTAAAGGAAAATCGAGCCCTTTTGCAATCATTTGTGTACCAATGAGGATATCGGCCTTTTGAGACTTGAATTCTCGATAGAGGGCGTCGTGGCTCCCTTTGTGTCTCGTTGTGTCGCGGTCCATGCGTAAAACTCGGGCCTCTTTGAATAGAGCTTTTAAAGCCCTCTCCACCTGTTCAGTACCAGGTCCCTGAAACCGCATGGTCTCTCTTGAACAACATTTTTTACAAAATGCTTTTTGGGGGTCTTGGGTAAATCCACAAAGGTGACAGGCTAAAATATTCTCGCCTTTGTGGTAAGTCAGACAAACATCACACTGATCGCACTTAAGGGTTTCATTGCAGCTTGTGCAAATTTGGCATTTAAAGAAACCCCTTCGGTTTAAAAAAAGGAGTGTTTGCTCCCCCTTTTTTAGCCGATCTTCGATCTTTTCTAATAAAAGATCGCTAAAAAGAGCGCGACATTTTTTCTTATCGTCCTCATGGCGCATGTCGACAATTTTTACATCGGGCAAAGGATTTTGTTTTGCTCTTAGCGTAAGAGTGCTCTGGCCATATTTGAGGTTTTCTGCGTTGTAATAAGTTTCAAAACAGGGGGTAGCGCTCCCTAAAATACAAAGCGCATTAAGGTTTTTGGCTCGTACAATAGCTACGTCTCTTGCATTATAACAGGGCATCTCCTCTGTTTGTTTAAACGAGCCATCCTGCTCTTCATCAACGATGATGAGACCTAGATTCTGCACCGGAGCAAAAATCGCCGATCTTGCCCCGATGACAATCGAAATTTTACCGCTTAGAATCCCTCTATAGGCGTCAAACCGCTCTCCATCGGAAAGACGATGATGTAAAACGGCTATTTGTTCACTAAATCGTGAAAGGAGCCTTTCGATCGTTTGGGTTGTAAGTGCTATTTCGGGAACGAGGAATACTACCCCCAGCCCCATGGAGCGGGCCTTATGGATCGCTTGTAGATAAACCTCGGTTTTTCCGCTCCCTGTAACACCAAAAAGAAGCTCGGTATGAAACGTTTTTTCATCAAGTTTTGTGGTGATTTTCTTTAGAGCTGCCATCTGCTCGCTATTGAGTGTTTTGCTAGGGGCTAAGAGGAAATCCTCATGTTGAAAAAAAGAGCGGTCCACCTCAATTTTTTTGAGTGCTAAAAACCCTTTTTTTACTAGAGTATCCACTGGGCTTTTGGAGGTTTCAGCCAATTCCAAAAGCTTGGAAAGGTAGATCCCTTTATCCTGCTTTAAAATCACCTCAAGCACTTTTTTTTGGGGATGATTTTTTTGACTGATTGAGGCGGCTAATTCTATGAGGGTTGCCAAAGACGCCTTTTTCTCGACAAAAAATTGCTCCTCTTTTTGGGTCTTTTTTTTCAGCGACGCGGGCAAAAGGGTAGTCAATACTTTTTGGAATGGGGTCATGTAGTATTCGCTCATCCAGGTGGCAAGCTGCATCAAATCCTCTGTAAGAGATTCCTCCTCAAGAAGGGAGTGGATCTTTGCTGTTTTAGCAAAAGAGGGTTTTTCTAGCGCCTTGACTACGGTAGCTTTCACTATTTTGTTGCGTAACGGCACAAGAACGCGGGAGCCTACAAAAAGAAGAAGCCCGCAATTTTCATAACACAAGGGTTTGTCGATTTTTTGATCGACTAGAACCTCTAGGAATGGGGGAGGGAGAGCAGAGCTTGCCATAGCCGTTTTTTCCCCAGAGGGGTTTGGAGTATTTCGTAAGGTTCTAAAGGGTAAATAGGAATTTTCCAAAGGGTTCGAGTTTTTGTTTCAGGGTCGTATTCTATCTCTTTTTCCAAGGATTTGATCCAATCTAAATCTAAAATCAAAAGTCTTGATTGACTCACAAGCTCTTTACTCAATTGTTCTTTTGCCAAAACCATACAGGGGACAAGATACTGGTGAATCGCCGTTTGGATAGCTTTGTAAAGTTCTTTCCCTTCTTTAAGTTTCTTTGGGATCACAACAACTACCGATGCCTCTTTTGTTCCATCCAAATAGCGTGTTTTCGCATCAAAAGCCCTTTTATCGCTCAGAGGGGTGATGGCTTGTGTTTTAAATCTTTTTTGATACCAATCGGTCAAATCATGAAGAGGGAGGTGGAGAACTTTTACCGGGGGCAACTCCACTTTTTTCTCTGTTTTCTTCTCCTCATGCCGTAATTTGGGTAAAACAATAGGCTGAGGCAAAGGGGAGTTCATACTGGCAAGAGCTGTTTTTTGAGGTGTTTTTTGCACAGAATCGTTCACGGGGTTTCTCTTTTTGGGAGCAACCAAAAATTTCAATTCACGTACAAGTTCTAGTAACTCTTTTTCCACTAAAATAACGACTCTACGTACTGGTTAGCATCAAAGGGCTGTAAATCGTGCAAGCTTTCCCCTAGCCCGATCCATAAAATCGGGATCTTTAACTCTTTTTGCACTCTTAAGGCTACCCCCCCTTTTGCCGTGCCGTCCATTTTTGTCAGGCATATGCCGGTTACAGGGCAGACTTGTAGAAATGCTTTCAATTGATCTAAACCATTTTGTCCAAGAGTAGCATCCAAGATGTAGAGGATTTCCTGTGGAGCTTCGGGCTGCAATTTCTTAGCCGTCCGGATCACCTTCTCCAGCTCCCGCATCAACTCAACCTTCGCATCCAGCCGACCCGCAGTGTCAGCAAGAATAAGATCATATTCCCCGCTTTGCCCTTTTTGTAGCGCTTCATAGATTACCCCCGAAGGTTCTTTCGATAAGCTATCAACCATGTCGACTTGCGCCCTTTTTGCCCATATAGAGAGTTGCTCTTTTGCAGCTGCTCTAAAAGTGTCGCCCGGTGCTACTAGAATTTTCTGGTTCTGCTCCCGATAAAAATGGGCAAGCCGGCCAATAGTTGTGGTTTTACCAGAGCCATTTACCCCAACAACTAATACTAAGGACCCTTTTGGATAGAATCTAGGGAGAGGCTCGTTTTGTAAAGGGAACAAAGAGAGCATAAATTTTTTCATCCATTGGATATAGTCGCTCTCCTCAGCTTGCGGATGAGATTTATGAAAAAGCTTAATCCCCTCAAGAATCTCATCCACTAAGGATCCCCCAAGGTCTTGCATGTATAAAAGCTCTTCCAGACGATCCCACTGCTCCTGGTCCATCTTTTTGGAAAAAATCGTTTGGAGGGAGTGGAGGAAAAATTTTTTAATCTTTTTATACTTATCTTTTAGCAAGCTGAACAAGGAATACCCGTATTTCGATCTGTAAGACCCTATCTTATCATAAACAGCTTAGGGATGACAAGTAGAGCCAAAAACAGGGAAAAAAAGGGGGGTTACTCATCCCCAGCGTTCATAAAATATTTTCGAAAGAAAAATGGTTTTAAAAGTTATTTCCCT
>RGXB01000081.1 GCA_010029555.1 bacterium | reverse complement strand
TCTACACGCAATTGAGCTAATCGCAATCTATCTTCTAGATCTCTAACCTCTTCTTCGAGCTCTCGAATCCTACTATTAAGGGAAAAGTAGTTCCAAGTATTGAGAGCCGCACTTCCTACATGGTAAGCTGTTGAGTACTTGGACTGAGGTTCAAGATGGGATATTTTGCGATCTAAAGAAGCTTTTTCTTGACAGAGCTCTTTATGCGTGATTCTTCTCCCATAAAGAATGGAATTTACTTGCCTCTCTAGAGATTCTATCTCCCTCTCGCGGCGCTCAAGGTCATTATAGGCTATAGTGGTCTGCTCCAAGTCGTTGATCGATTTATAAAGAACCTCAAGCCTTTCTCTTTCAGAAGGGCTCAAAGCTCTTTCCCGTTGCAGGTTTTCTAATTCAGATCGAACATGAGTTTGCTCTCTCATTTTTCTGTCGTTATCCAAATGACCTACTGCACCCGAGACTCCCCCCAAAGCATTAAAACCAGAGGATTTTTTTTCTTGACGGGCTCGTGTTAAAGCACTCTTTTTTTCCCTCAGCTCCCCTTCTAGAGATTGCACCCCATATTCCCTTTTAAGTCGCTCTTTGACGGCGTCTTGCTGGTTTTTAAAGGCATTTTTTTCAGCTTTAAACTCTGTGATCATTCTGCAGATCCTTTGGGCTGGTAACCTAAAGGGGGAGTTTTCTTGCATGAATTGGACGTATTCCCCCTCTTTTCGGTAAAAATCCCTAGCTCTAGATACAGACCTCAAAGCACCTTGTGAAATTTTTTGATTCAAGTAATTAGAAATTTCTTTTTGACAGGCCGGCTCTTTTGCGACAAAAACCTCCACCGCAGGATACTGATTCAAAACTTTGTTCAATCCCTCTCCCCGGATCAGTTTATGAGAGATCTCCTGTTCCAGTTTACGAATGCTTTGGGGGTGATCCTTTCCCCTATCTAAGAATCTTGAAGCCAAAGCGGTCAAGCCTAGGGCGATAGAGCTATTTCTACAAAATCTTACTGTAAATCCCAAGACTGCCGGGGTAGCTTTTAAAAGAGTGATCGATCCAAGATATCCAAGAAAAAACACACTTGTTGCAATCAAAGTTATTTTTTTAAAAAGTTCACGTACACGATCCTTTTCATAAAAAATGGGCGGATTGTGCTCGTAGAGACGGCTCAAATCAAAATGGGTCGTTTGCATTTTTATTCCTTATTAAAATTTTTGGCATTTTTCGTATGGAATTTTACCCTATTTGGCCCCTTTTTCAAAGCAATAACTACATAGTTTTTTTGCTGACTTCGCCTTAAAACCTCCTAACCCTATGAAAAACAGTGGCTTTTCTTGGCAAAAAACCCCGAAAAATAAATCGAGATGTATTGCCAAGAAAAATTTTTAAAGCGCTCAAAAGTTAGGTTTTTTTAGTTTAGTAGTGTTCTCTCAGGATGATGTTTTTTCTAAGAATCGTTTCTTTTAATGATTTTTCGCATTCTCTACCTGGAACATCAAATCTTCCGTGCCACTCAACATCCATTTCGTCTATATAATCTAAAGCCCCCGACTCGATCAAGGCTTGGATCAATAGGAATTCCATCCCCTCGATATCCATTTTGACGTATATATAGTCATTTTTTGAAAAGTTTTCGATTATCCATTTGGACAAGTCTATTACTGGGACATGGAAAACATGTTTAGGTGAACCGTAATCCACCCCTAAAACGTTCCCTCCTCCATTCATGTAGTTAGAAGAATGCCATTTCAAAGGAAACAGGTAAATCTTTAGAATTTCGATTCAATGCATCAGTAACAAGTTGGGTCTGATGGGCTAGCAAAGGCGATGCCTCAAATGAGAAAATTTCCCAGGGTACGTTTTGATGAGCTCTTTGATGAACATTCATTACTTCTAACATGTTCAAGGTATCCCCCATGAACGCACCTAAGTCCAAATAAATATTTCTGACTTTTTGTTGCTCAGAATAAGCAAAGCTTGAAAAATAACAGAGCACAAGACCTAAAAATTTAATAAACACGATTTTTCTTTTTTTTCGAGAGATCGAAACATTTATATTCCCCGCAAGTACAAATTTTAATTTTTAATAGTATTTTTATTCATAATCTTTCTTTTATCAAAGTGCGTGGCCAACTTCCTTTAACTTTAATGCTTATTTGGGATTAGATTCCGTAATATATGCTCGGCTTTTCCTATCAGAAAATTTTTTTTGGATTGTCATCCTTTTCAAGATGTATATCATTGGATGCATGAAACTCACCCAATCTTTCTAACTGGCTTTCGAGTGTAAACTTATCATCAAAAATTTTATGCGCTTTTTGTGCTTTTTCTTCCGCTTCTTTAGGATGAGAAAATATCCACATCAGGTGAGCATAAATTTGCTCAAACATCTTTTCACCTGTGAGCTTATGATCCTTATCTATATCTAGATATAGAACAGTATCTCCAAACTCTTTTTCTACAAACTCATGCTTATCAGAAATAATCACACTTCCCGCAGCGGCTGCTTCAAAAATTCTTCCGGTGATAACACCCCCATCGAGATGTTCTTGGGAGTGTAATATAAGAGCAATTCCACAATTTCGGATAGCTTCGATCAAGCTGTTTCCATCAATAGGTAATAAACCCCTGTAACAGCTATAATTGTCGCAATTTACAGGTCCCCAAAACTCCACTAGTTTGTATTCATCAAGCTTTTTTAAAAATTCTTTATAGGGCTCACTAGACCTTAAATGATCCCATGTCGACAATGTATAAAACACTTTTTTAGTTTGCAAAGGATGGTAAGTTGTTTTCATCGAGGTATGAGTCCAGAGAATTGAGGGGATCTTTTTTTCATAAAACTTTAAAAAAGCATCTAATCGGTTTTGGTTATTCGGAACACACAAAATACCATCAAACTCTAACAGTCGCTTTCTACATTTACCATTGTAAGAACAGCCTGAAAAGGGTTTTTTTTCTAAATACAGTGGCCTTGATAGTACAAGGTAATGAGGGATTTTGCTACTCCTGGGAGAATAAAAATTGGGGTCATAACATAAAAAAAAATCTGGTTGGAAGTCTTCAATGACTTTACTGAGATAATTTGGTCTTTGTTTTGGAATTTCAAAAGGTTTAAAAGACCGATTGAAATCAAACGGGTAGTTAAAACCCCAACTATTTGCAAAATAAAATGCTTGTGCTTCCCACCCCAAACTCCTTGCTGCCGTTTCAACTTTTATTGCCATCTCCGCTTCACCACCATGACAGGGAATGGGAATCAAAATTTTATAGCGCTTTTTGGGCTCTGAAGATTGGATCGAAGATAGGGTGAAAAAAAGAAAGAGCCATAAAAAATAGTGGAAAACTTTCATGATGATCTCTATTTGTTTTTTGAGCCACCAATGGCATTCGATTTGTTATTAGGGTGTTAGTTCGCTGCCAGAATAAAAGGGCAAATAATGATTGAGAGTCTAACAATAAATTATTTTTATTTGAAAATAAAAAATTTAATTTTGATGCTTTTTTTAACAATCGTCTTAGATTTGGGCAATTTTTTGAATAGCCTTCCAGGCAAGGGGAGCCAATTCTTTTTCGCTTAAGGAGTCTAATCGGACCCATCTTGCCGTCAGCTCGCCAACGGAGTCACGAGCAAGAAGACCCTCGACTTTATAAATTAGTCCTATTTGAAAAAACAGATACCCTTCTTTGCTTTTGCTAGCGGGTACCTGTGTACAAACCGTAACGTTCAAAAAGGGGTGCATGCTCAAAAAATCGGTAGCCGTCTCCTCTAGAAACTCTCTATGAAGAGCCTCTTCGACCGACTCTCCAAAATCAAGGCCACCACCAGGAAGATCGAAAAGGCCTTTGAAGGGGCCCCTATTTTGTATCACAAGGAAAATTTTATCTTCATCTAGAACAATCCCATAGATACCCGTACGTGTAATTTTTTCCATAACTATGCTGTGGGGCGGACCTTTGTTTCAAAAAAGCCTTTATTTAAAAGGGGGCGAGGCTAGGCCTCCAAAAGTTCCAACACATCTTCCCAGGTAAGTTTAGCCAACGCCTCTTCATCACAAGTGACTACCTTTTTGACCAAACCCTTCTTACGGTTTTGCATCTCAACAATTTTCTCTTCGATAGTATTTTTAGAGATCAGTTTGTATACCGACACGTTTCTTTCCTGACCTAAGCGGTGCACACGATCTGTAGCCTGGTTTTGTACAGCCGGATTCCACCACATGTCATAGTGAATCACCGTATCTGCTCCAGTCAAATTCAACCCGGTTCCTCCCGCTTTCAAGGAGACTAAAAAGACAGGTATGTGTTTGTCCTCATTAAACTCTTTCACCAACTCAAGCCGATTCTTGCTTGCCCCATCAAGGTAACAAAACCTTATGCCCGCTTTCTCCAAGTCGGATCGGATGATTTGGAGCATTTTTGTATATTGCGAGAAAATCACCGTTTTGTGCCCACCCTCAATCAGAGTATTCAGCAGCTCCACTAACATCTCATATTTTGCGGAATCGCCCGGCTCGGGGTGCTCTTTTGCAAAAATTCCAGGGTGGCAACAGATCTGTTTAAGCCTTGTAAGGGTAGCCAAGACATGGATTTGCACCTTATCGAAACCGTCTCTTTCCACAAGCTTTGTAAGCTCATCTTTAGCTGAAGCAGCGTAGGAACGGTAAAGATCCTGCTGTACCGGTGTGAGCTGGGTATGGTACACAATTTCGGAAACAGGAGGAAGATCGTCCAAAACATCCGCCTTCATCCTTCTAAGGATAAAAGGGGCCACCTTCTTTCGTAGATAGTGTAAGTTTTTGGTGAGCTCTTCTCCTGTAGGGCGCACATACCGCTCAATAAATCGATCGTAAGTTCCCAAAAAGCGGGGCATCAAGAAATCAAACAGACTCCATAGCTCATCAAGTGAGTTTTCAATCGGCGTACCAGAGAGGATCAGTCTGTGATCCCCTTTAATCTGTTTGACCGATTTAGCGTTTCTTGTCCCTCGATTTTTTATGTGCTGCGCCTCATCTAAAATGGCGTAGCTAAACCTAACAGGTTGATAGAGATCGATGTCTTTTTGCAACAAGCTATAAGATGTGACAATAATATCATTATCTGCTGCACCTTCGATGATCTTTTTGCGATGCGACGGGATGCCATCAACAACAAGCACTTTCATTTTGG
>RGXB01000009.1 GCA_010029555.1 bacterium | reverse complement strand
AACCTCTAACTATTTCCGTAGCTAGTCGCTCTACTCAAAAAGCTTCACATTCGTCTTTTGGAATTCCCCTAGCTGTAAAATATCTCATATGTTCAAGATCATCTTTGCCCCCTGGTATTTTCTTTTTTTTAGGGTTTTTTTAGTTTTACCTTATAAATAAACTTTTTTGCTTGGTTTTGTTTGCTTCTTCATACCTTTCCCTTTTTTCTTACAAATAAGATAAGTTTTTTTAACGCCCCGTAATTTTATTATTTACATAAATCGGGGGTTTCCCCGTGATGGATTGATATTGCCCGGCCTTCTTCTTAGATAGTTTTTTGCTATTATCCGGTTTGCTAGTTGCCTTTTGTTGCTTTTTCATCATGTAACCCCCTTAAGGTACTTCCTTAATTTTATATATGGGTTATATTAGATAAATAGATCTAGCATTTTTTATAAAACTTTGATTTTTAGTTGGGAAATAAAGTAAAATTAAGACGGGCAAGTCTGGAGCTGTTTAATTGGTACTAATGGATTTAAAAATCTTATTGCAAAATAATTTGTAATTTATGCTAATGATTTTTAGCAGGGGGAAATTAAATGAAAAAAAAACTAGCCAAGAGCAAAACCAAAAGCACCAAAGGTGCATTGCCGCAGAACTCGATGGTATGTATAAGGGGGCCTGCTCTTGGCCAGCCATCTAAACCGTGTTATAAAGCTTGTTAAGTAGCGACTAAGAAAAATTAAAGAAAACCTATGAGAACAAACTTTGATAGAGTCTTTTGTACTATTTTGCGAGAATTAATAAGTAACTTAAATACCACTAACCGAAAAACATAATAAGTTTAGAATTTAAATGAGTAATTTTTCTCCTTTTCTGTTTTATAGAGTCTAAAAATCCTAATTTACAACCCTTTCCCTGAACAACAAGTAGAGCGCGTCCTGGTGAATGACGTGCGTTTTATGAAAATTTTAAAAGCGCAGTGTGTGGGTTGGCGTAGTTCTTAATGCATTAGCAGAAGCGGCGCTTAACATGTTGTGTCCTGGCTATTATTGTGAACCGACAACAAGATCAGCAAAAATTTTAGACACAATTTCCTGCTTAGCCTCCCGCGCAATCGTGCCTATGAGCTTTTTCTCTCTCTTACAAGCCGCAAGAGTCTACAAAATCGAAAAAACTCTTAAAGCCGTTTAAGGCACAACCTGCCTTCGGGGGGGGGGCTCTTTCCCCCTCCCAAACCTCTAACTATTTCCGTAGCTAGTCGCTCTACTCATATAAAGTTTCACATCCCCCACCGCATTCTGGAACTGCCGCAGTTTAAAAATTAAAAGGCCAAGAATGTCGAGCTACAGATGTTTTGTCCTGGATGCTCTTAGAGAATTGATGGATCACAACGGACCAACATAAGCGCTAGCATCCTTCCCCCCAGTTAATTTTTTCATTTTTTTAGGTTTATGGCTATTTCTAGCCTCTAAGGATTGATCTTTTTTGCTTTGTTTTGCATGCTTCTTCATACCTTTCCCCTTTTTACTTACAAATAAATTAAATAATTTTTTTTGCAAACTAAAGTTTTTTAGCTTTAAGCTTGAGCGACTTAGTCCTCATTAGGCTGGGGGGCAGCTTAAAGAGGGCTTGAGAAAGAGGTTTCGATGGGAGAAAAGACGCGTATAGAGCAGATCAAACAGTATTGTTTCGGGAAAGCTAGCGCTTTTAGCGAGCATCTCCAGCTCTAGTAAAAGGGGGAGAATGCCTAAAAAATAGTCCATGCCAAGGGCGTCTCGCTC
Organism: bacterium; assembly: GCA_010029555.1. Lineage (GTDB taxonomy): Bacteria > Chlamydiota > Chlamydiia > Chlamydiales > RGXB01 > RGXB01. The sequence continues at coordinate 20,647 of RGXB01000009.1, read as the reverse complement.
TTTTTTCTGAGCTAAAAGATCTTTTTTTCTGAAGGGGGGAATAGGAGCTGCGGGCTCGATTTCAAAACTAAAGAGGTTATAATAGACCTCCTGACGCAATTTTGAGATAAAACCGAGCATGTCTAGAGGGGACGGGCGCAAGCTGTGTTGCGGATTTAAAAGCATATGCCTCGCTTTTTCCCAATCGTTTGGCCCTAACTCATAAAGGTGATGTTTTTCCAGGTCTTCAAGGGTAATTTGTGATTTAGAGTGGGTCAAAAGAATCTGTTCTACATGACGCAAAATACATAGACCAAACCCCTCCGATAGACGAAACAGACGATCAAAAGCCTCTTTCTGTAATGTTTTTTTCTGCTTTTGGCAAACATGATCGATCCACTGAAAGATCCTTTTCTGCCGTTCCCACGGTTTCTCTGCTGAAAAATTATGGCATTCTACCGAGGGGATACTTTTTAAACTCTTAGAGAAAAAAAGTGTGATTGGTACAGAAGAAAATTGCAAAAGATCCCAATCCATTTTTTTAGGCAAAGAGTCAATGCGCGCGTACAAGGGATCGTTTTCAGCAAAAAATGTGGGATTTTCCACTTGGGCGTACAGCGCTTCAAGACTTGGAAGCTCTTTTGCCTTGGGACAAAAAAGCTCCACGAAAAGGGGCATATCCTCATCCATATGATCAAAGATGATAGCCCTGATCGGGATAGCTTTTACTTTTGTTGTCACAATCACCAATATACAACAAAACAGTGTTAACAGGAAAACAAACTTCTCAACCTATTCTGCTTGATTTTACTTTTTTAAGCTTAGCACCTTTCGTCACCGGTCCAACCCTCCCTCATTCTACTTATTCTATTTTTACCCTTATACCTAGTTCTTCCTTCGTCACCGGTCCAATCCCCCCCCATTCTATTTTTTTTATTTTTACCCTTATGCATAGTACTTCCCTCTAAGGATTGATCTTTTTTGCTTGGTTTGGAATGCTTCTTCATACCTTACCCTTTTTACTTACAAATAAGATAAAAGCTTTTCGTTAACAATTTAAAGTTTTATAGCTGTAAGCTTGAGGAACTTAGTCCTCTTCAGGCTGGGGGGCAGCTTAACAAGGACTAAGTGAGAAAGAGGTTTCGATGGGAGAAAAGACGCGTTTAGAACAGATCAAATAATAAACGAATCCCTTCTTTAATTCATTTAGGTATGTGCATGGTGCGTCCTTTGTCGGTAATTTCGTCGATTTATGCTTTAAAATCATGCAGTACTCGCCCATAGGGTAGAGTACAATCGATAAGGACATGCATAGCCTTCTCGATTTGTCTAACGGGCAGGTCTGCTAAAGGAGCTTGCACATGTGGAACCAAATGTAACCTAGCGGGTCCCATCCAAGCCCCTTTTACATGGATATCTCGCAAGTTATATGCAACAAGCTGCTCAATTTTAGCTTTTCCATTTGCATCAGGTATCCATTTGTAATTTACCTGCGTTTTTCCCATCATTTTCAGAATCTCTTCCGTTTTTCTCCCCTGATCTGTGAGATCGTAGTGTTTATAACCCATAGTGGCCAGAGCTACTAGATCTTCTCCCCATTTTAGTCTGCCCACGAGCGTCTCCTTTTCCACGTGAAGAGTAGGATAACCTAGCTTCTTTGGAAAGCCCCAGATCTCTCTACCTCCGCTTATAGGTGGCTCGCAATCTAAGTACATCTGTGAGGTGAAAAGAACTTTTTCCCCCTTATACAACGCCGGAATCACAATCCCCGATTCGGTATAGTCTCCAAAACCGGAACTGTCGGGCATGCGAATCACCTCAAAAACAACAGTATTGCTTCCATCAGGCTCTAGAGGAGAGGGTAAATGCGCCCGAATCGCATCGGGGCAGGTTTTATACCAAATATAAAGATATTCGCGATTGATAAACCTGTAAGGGCCGTTGGGATAGGTGGGAGAGTGAAAAGGCATTCCGTGTTGAGTCATAAACTCTCCTAATGTACGGACCAGCCGCCATCAATCACTAGGGATTGACCGGTGATCATTTTAGCTTCATTTGTGCATAGGTAGCGAACAAGGTTTGCGATGTCTAAAGGGGAGACAAACTCCTTTATCGCGTGCCCTTTGAGAAAAATTTTCTCGATAACCTCTTCTTCGCTAATTTTATGCATTACGGCTTGCTCCGGTATCTGCTTTTTTAAAAGAGCCGTATCGCTATAGCCCGGACACACAGCATTCACTGTTATGCCAAACGGGGCTAAATCTAAGCTCGAGGCCCCCCTGCATGAGATGAAAAGGGGCCGAAAGATTTACAGCTAAAAGTAGATCCCATTTTTCTTTAGGAAAAGTCTCTATTGTTTCTACATGCTGCACACCGGCATTGTTGATCAAAATATCTATCCCACCCACTTGAGTGAGAACATCACTGATCAATCTCTCAATCTCATCCGTGTACGCCAAATTTGCTGCTACAAAAAAAACTTTTCCCTTGGCTTTTTTCTTTACAGTTTCCTCAGCCACTCTCCCCTCTTGAGTAGACAGCCCGTGCAAAACTACATCTGCCCCCTCCTCTGCCAAAAGCTGGGCTATTTCAAGGCCAATCCCACTTGTAGAACCGGTAACAAGAATTGTTTTTTTGTGCATATAGTCCATAAGTCTCCTCATTAGACACATACAGTCAAAATGATTTTTTAGCGAAAAAATCTGTATTTTTCTTTAAAAAAGAGCTGTCCGGTTTGTTTAGATTCTCACCAAAAAAACATTTGTATTCTTGATCAAGAATAGTTCTCTAGAAAACGCATCTGGCTTAAAGCATAGTAAAAAGAGGCAAGCTGGGCCAGGATGTACAGATTTGTCCCCCAAGTACATCCATGGGAAATCGCCCTTTTTGTTGGACTCAACCTGGTATTTTGATCCGTTTTTTTGAGAAAACCAAGAGCTATTGAAGTGATAGACAAGAGCGTATTTGTATAGAGAATTGCCGAAATAGGTTCTACCAATACTCCACCCCTATAGGTTTGCAAACGCTCGCTGTTGGCAACACAAAATGTGTAAGCCGAACCAAGAGTTGCAGTAAGGAAATGGGTTTTTTCCAAATATTGTAGGTATTGCATATTCCTCTAAAAGATGTTTTGTCAAAGATTGTAAATAGTTGTACGTATTTATAAAAGGGATTTTATTGAAAATGGTTAACGACCCCTAAAGAAAAAAACTTTTAGTTTTTAGGCTTGCTTAGCGACGCTAAACAGGGCATAATTTTATTTGTATGACAGTAAAACAAATAGGCCCTCTTTTTTTGGAAAAAGGGGTAACTTGCCCCCTTTTTGATAGCAAAATACAGGCAGGATTCCCCTCCCCTACCGATGACGAGGTGGGAGACAGTCTGAATCTTTTGGAGCTACTTGTCCCGCATCCCAACTCTACTTTTTACGTGCGTGTTGTGGGGGACTCGATGCAAGGAGCCGGAATTTTTTCGGGAGACATCTTGATTGTGGACCGCTCATCAAAACCGGTCGAGCGCTCGATTGTAGTGGCTGTCGTCAATAAAGAGTTTACCGTAAAAAGACTTGTTTACGAAAATGGCATACCGACTCTTGTCCCGGAAAATTCCAGCTACCCCACTATTCGCCTACAGGGTGAAGAAGAGCTGGAGATCTGGGGTGTGGTTACGTACGTTTTGCATAAACCCTAGTTTTTTATGTCAGAAGTCGTCCTTTTAATCGACTGCAACAGCTTTTATGCCTCTTGCGAACTCCTTTTTCGCCCCGATTTAAAAGGAAGACCGGTAATTGTTCTTTCCAATAATGATGGCTGTGTTGTTGCGAGGTCTAAAGAGGCGAAAAAAATCGGGATCCCGATGGGAGCCCCCCTTTTTACCATCGAAAATCTTGTAAAAACTTTCGATGTGGTGCAGTTTTCCTCTAACTATCCGCTCTATAATGATATCTCCAACCGAGTCATGAATACCCTTCGCCGGTTTGGTAGCGGTATTGAGGTCTATTCTATCGACGAGGCTTTTCTGACTATTCCCTCTCAACAGGAGGGTGTGGATATTCTTAGTGTTGCAAAGACCATTCGTCAGACGGTTCTAAAAGAGGTGGGAATTCCTGTATCGATTGGAATCAGCCACACCAAAACACTAGCAAAAGTCGCTTCTATTGAAGCAAAAAAAAATGTGAGTGGCGTGCATGCTCTTATCGAAAAAAAAGAGATCGATGCAACCCTCCAAAAGCTCGATGTTGTGGAGATCTGGGGAATCGGGCAAAGGCTTGCGCCAAAATTACAAAGCTATGGAGTTTTCAGCGCGTTAGATCTGAAAAAAACGGACAAAACAAGACTTAAAAAACTTTTTAATATTGTCGTCGTAAAAACAGCTCTTGAACTCGACTCTATCCCCTCCTTTGAGCTTGAAGAGATCCCCAAATTCCCCAAATCCATCACCTGCTCACGCTCTTTTGGTAAACCGGTGGAAGAGCTCTCTCTTTTACAAGAGGCTTTAAGCTCGTATACAGCCCAGGCTGCCGAAAAACTCTACAAGGTGGGGGGAACCGCCGGGGGAATCATCGTTTTTTTGACTACAAACCGCTTCAGCGAACCCTTCTACGCAAACTCTGTGTATATCCCGTTGGCAGAACGGACATTCTACCCCCCGGCTTTGATGGAGAAAGGGCTTGAGGGGCTCTGTGAAATCTATAGAGCAGGCTATCACTATAAGAAAGTGGGCGTTACCCTTGTAGACCTTTCTCCCACAACACAGCATCAGCTCACCCTTTTTCAAGAGCAGTTTCATCTTCCTAAAAAGCAAAAAGAGCTTGTTGATGCAGTCCATAGGATAAAAAAAAGATTTGGCATTAACGCTATCCAATACGCTTCTGAAGGGATACATAAAGTTTGGAAAAACAAAAAAGAGCTCCGCTCCCCGCTTTATACAACCCTTTGGGAAGACATCCTTACGATAAAAATTTAATTCCTGAGAAAATCAGAATTTCCCTTGCCAAATTGAGCGGCATTAATTATAATTTTTTTTATTTCTAATTCGGGTGAGATACATGAACATTGATCAGCTAGGGTTGGACCAAGACCTTTTCCCAAGAAAATAAAAACGCACCGATTCCCTTTACAAGAACAGAACTTGGCTCAAGCGGCGCAACCTTTATCCCCAAAGATACGAAAATCCCCTACGTCGTAAAGTTTCAATCCAAGATACAATCGGAGACCGAGTATCTTGCCAATAAGTTTTACAGAAAGCTGGTAAAAATATTACGAAAGGATTTTTATAGCCATTTTGAAGTCCCAAAGACCAAACTAGCAACAAAAAACGTCTCTAAATTTTCCAGTCTATTTAAAAAGCTCACAACATTAGAGATACCTTCTGAGTCAACACTCATAATAGACTATAAGGAGGGTGCTACCCTCTACAACGTTGAGAGATCCCATACCCTTTTCAGCCTGAGCGATGAGGACCTTAGAAAAATTTTCTTTTCTATTGGTCAAATTTCAGGATTAGATTTTTATACCGGAAATTGTGATAGATTCATTCCTAAAAAGTTTAGAGGAGTGATCAATCCCTTGTTTCGTATAAATAATGGCAACATTCTAATTGAGCTTTCGACAGAGGGTCAAAACACTTTAAAAAAAATCACTCTGATTGATAACGGGCCTGGGTTAACCGATTTTTTTGACTTCGATGAGAGAAAAGGGGAAGAAATCGAAGACGACAACAATAATGGAATCTATTCTCTTTTTGAGGATGAGCGTGAGCCGGTTTTAGAGAAAACGATCCCTGAAACAAGCCAAAACCAATTGATGACCGGGGAGCAAACGCGTATGGAACGGCAAGCTGATCTTGAATACTTCCTTCATGCGGATGACGCTAGGTTATACGCCATAGCAAAACAAATATACTTTGGCGTATTGAAATCGATAGAAGAGGATGATAAGATTGCTACTACAGAGGACATACGGGAGGTCTTTGCAGAGGATTCCTCACTGATCGACGAAATCAGAAAAGGGCTCGATCTTACAAAAAAAGAATTAAGATGTGTAAATGTAAGCGAAATACTTGATAAACTCTTTTCAAAAGCTAAAAACTTTCACCCAACCTCCCAAAAAGTATCTACATTTCTTGAATGCAAACTTAAACTTAACTCGGGAGGTAAAAAATGGTTTCTGTTGTTGATCTAACCGACCAAATGGCATTAGTTATAGATTCCCTTAACCGATGTGAGGAGCATTTAATAAGACACTCCCCGTATAGAATTCTTAAGGAGAACCCGCACTATCGATTATTGGATTCTGTAAGATCTGATCTTGTCCATCTTAACACCGAAAAAAAAGAGAGGCTTATCTACAGCATAGAAAATTACATGAGGGACTCCGATTTTGATAGAAACGAAGAGCTTTCAAGTGTTTTAAAAAAAGTTCTTGACCTTGTTCATCAATATGTCCCCCACTGTACTTTGTTGTTCAAACCCAAAGGCTCAAGAAGATTACTTGATTTAAAGAATTCTTTTTCTAGTCCGGCTTGCCGAAAACTTTTCCCAAATGAGTAGGGGAATGGATCTGTAAAGCACTATGACCCTTTAAAAAGGCCCCCTCTCGCGTAGGGGGCTTTTTTTTAGGCAATTAAGTAGTTTAAGATTGCTTAAACCCCATAATCTCTGGACAAAAATTGTAAATTTATTTATAATAAATATTAAATGGTCTGAAACATCGTCAATATAGGGGGGGGGTTATGACTACATCACCAACGGGAGCTGCGGTTAGCTCTGAGTTAAGCTTATTAATCGATTCTGTGGAAACTAAATTGCCATCATTAGGGAGCTCAGCCTCCCCATTACCTTTAAGAAGATCGGGTCTCGGGGCTAGCGGTGTCACTTTTCTTCCCCTAACAAGAGAAATAGATTTTGTAATAAAATTTCAGTCCTGCGTCCAGACCGAAACTGAAGCTCTTGCCACAAATGTTTTTAGAAATATATTTCCCCAATTTAGCGTGCCCCCAGTTTACCCTAAAACAGATCTTTTGCATCGCCATAGAGCGACTTTGTGTCCTATTATGAGCAAAGTTGAAATAGATAAAAAGAATCCGGCTTCAGAATCGGTCCTTTTTATGGGGTACAAATCGGGTAGTAACCTAAAGTATTTAACCGAAGGGGGACAAATTTTTAGATTACCCGCCTCACAGTTTATCTATCTTTTCGAATCCATAGGGCAAATTGCAGGCGCCGATTTATTAATAGGAAACTGCGATAGATTTGTCCTCAAAAATTTCAAAGGAGAAATCGACGAGACGCATAGAATTAATAGCGGAAATATTATGCTCGAGTTTCCTGCCGAAGAACTTGGTACAGCCTTTCAAAGAATTAAACGTATCCATGTTATAGACAACGGCCCCGCCTTAATTTCATTTTTTGACAAGTCTGAAAATTCGGGCCTAGCGGCAAGAGCAAAGGGCCTTGGAAAAGAGCTTCAAGCTCAAAGAGAAGAGGACTTTTCATTCTATCTTAATGCTTCCGACGCACAGATGGATGCGATTGCCCACCAAATTTACCTGGGTTTTATCAATTCCTCGTGGGATGCAGTAAACACCCCCAGTGAGAGTTCGGTCCCTCTTTTTAAAACCAAGGAAGAGCTCGAGGGGTTTTTTGGTGGAATTCCCGGATTGACAAATGCAATCAAGCAAGGGCTTTTGAGAACGCGTGAAGGTTTACAAACAGAAGAATTAGCGAAAAAAATTGAACGAGTTCTCGCTTCGAGTTCGCAAACAAAGGCCGGGACAAAAAAATATATAGATTTTATCCAAACTAATGTAAATTTAGCACAAGGAGCACAGCCATGATCCCAGTTTCAGAACTTAATGCACGTATCATCTGCGCGCTAAGTGAAATAAAGTCTTATGAGTGCAAGCGCGTGGAAACCTCCCTAAATGCAAGCCCCAGGAAAGCCAGTCACAATGAATTTTTAGAATCTATCAGAAAGGATCTAATCCATTTTGATCCCGATAAAAAGGAGCGATTGAAATTCTCAATAGAAAGATTTGTAAGAAAAGCAGGAGACGCTAGCGACCAAGATTTTTGTTTTACCATGGAAAGAGTTTTAGAACTCGTTCTAAATTTCCAAAATCACCAAATTGTTCTTAAGTTTCCAAAATCAGTATAGGGAACAAACGGTAGCAATTGTCGAAAATATTGATCGACAAAGCTCTTTTTTACAATAGATCGCAACCACTTGTTAGTGATAAAAAGGCCCCCTCTCGCGTAGGGGGCTTTTTTTTAGGCCATTTTAAAGATATGCTTGATTAGCATGAAAGTAATGAACGAGCTACCCCCAGTCAAAATAGTACCCCATACGAGGTCAACAAAAACAAGCAGCGCCGGCCAGTTTTTTAACGTCGCCATGTTGGTCAGGTCATAGGTGGCATAAGCCGTAAATCCGAAAAGCGCCCCTTTCCAAAGCGATTGCATTGGGCAACCTGTTGTTTGCACTAATGGGTAGATTACCAAAACTGTAAGCCCAAGAGCGTAAATAAGATAAAAAAGTAAAGCCGCTCCCCATACCACATCTCTGGCCATCAAATGCCCGATCTGCTCTTTGTAAAATCCTTTCCCCATGATGCTTAGCCAAATAGCATCGATAGCCAGTAAAATAAACAAGGAGACAAAGTAAGAGCTAAAAAAAAGTTTCATATATTTTTCCTTTTCTCTCTCCATATAACCAAAATAACCCATTCATTTTCAATGTTTTAGTGATCCAATTGATTAGTAAAAAAATTTATGTTAAAATACTATAAGTGTGGAGTTAAATATATGCTCAAAGTAGAACGTTTTGCTATGACTGGAAACGATCCAATTAGTTTGGTAAGAAATCGAACTCATTCATCTCACCCCACTCAGCACGCGTTGGAAAAGCTAGATTTTTTGGACGAACTACCTTTAATCGAAAGAGTATTCTTATTTATTAAAGAATTTTTTAGTACAAGAAAGCACACACGAAGTTTTTCTGATATAAAATACAAGATACAACAACGTGCATTTGGGAGATTAAACGACGATCAAAAAAGCTTATGCTTTAAAGAATTAACCAGGCATCAAAAACAAATTGGAAGATACTCCCAATTTCTCAGTTATTTAGGAACGCAACACCCAGAGACTTTTTCTTATATCAGAAACCATTTAGAGAGTCGCAAGAATTAGGTCTACTTGAATAACTCATTGAGTTTGCCGGTCAAGCCCCCTTCATGAGGGGCTTTTTTTATGAAATAACCGCATCCTATTTGTTTACAGTATGTTACAATCTTATTTATTTTTATTATAAAAAATAGTATAATATAATAAATTATTTAAGGGCGGTTCGTATGAGCGGAGATTATTCAAATTTACCAACTCAAGATCAACATCTTAGCGATTTGTTTAAAGATCGATACTCCTTCGAAACAGGTGTAGTGGTTGAACGGTGTAGTGATTCTCCCCTAGAAGAAATTAAGGGAAAAAATCAAGAGCGCAATAAGCTACAAGAGTCCTTTTCTAGCTATAACGGGCACCATTCATCGAAAAAAAATCTTCTGCAAACTGCTGTTACTTTAAGAGAAGTATACTCGGAGGGAAGTAACGTAAGTGGCGGTATGAAAGTTAAAGAAGACCATTTCGGCTTCTCTCTAACCCCCGTAAAGGACTATAGTGTTTCCATCCCAACTGACGAAAATAATGACCAGCCTAAATTCACACTGGTTAATCGCTATTTCCGAAACAGCCTATTCAATGGCAGCTCCTACGAACAAGAAGGGAAAACTATTGAGATCAAAGATGCCTGTTCCTCCTGCTGGGATAGGACCGACCATGAAATCCCCTCCTGGCGTCTAACAGAGACTATAGAAGGGAAATCCATTTTTTACGCTGGAAGACCTGATACCGAACAAAGAGCAAAAATTCAGGGTATAGACATCTTCTTGAACGAACTTAGGACCGGCGAATGTAAGGGGTTTTTCCCTTCAGAAGACCAAACAATTGAGCTCCATTATGTTGTCGATTCTCTCACAAACCCCACCGATGGTCTATCTGGATGGAGAAAAAAACTAGGGGCCGGCCAAGCTCTCGATGAGAGAAAATCGCTTGAATGGGAAATGGAAGCTTTAAAAAAATTAAGAAGTTCCAACGAACCCATAAAAATCGACTATAAGGGAAAAAATTATTCCATTCTTTTACGCCCGATGCACACCCATAATACTGTCAGCTGTATGGGAACCTATAATACCTTTAATGACACGGGAAAAGCGCTTGAGAACAGCATTAATTCTGATTCGTACAACCAACTCCAAGCCCTTTTTCAAACAAAGAGGGATAAAATTCCCGTAAATCTTCAAGAGATCGGGGATCAAATTCTAGCTAAACTTGGTGATGGAAAAAACAGCACTAGTGTACCTGTGCATATTCGCCTTGCCATGGTGGATATGTTGGCTAAAATCCTCGAGGTCCCCATAGTACACCACTGTAAAAGTGTTGTAGACAGAACCTCAGGAGCTGGGGCTGTATCGGTGGCTAACCAGATTGTCTACGAAGATCTTAAATCCTCAACACCACAATTTAGAGGGAATTTTGAAGATATCGTCAGCTCAGAAAAATACAAAAATCTGTTTCATAAAGGGCTTCAAAGCCAGTTAAGCGTTTCCGCAGATCTTCGTTCAGCCGTTGATCCGTCAGGGGAATTAAACACAAAAAGGGTTCTTCCAGGGTTTATGTGGCACTGGGAACCGGAAGTCCAAGCGCACGGTTTCATCCCCTTGATCCCAGAGGCTGGGCTAAAACAGTTCTCTTTAATCCAAAAAATTAAAAATTATGCAAAACAATGCTTCATTCTGCTAATCGAACTTGTCTTTTTTCCAATTACGTATTTGTTGGGGTTACCGTTTGTTAAACCTACCTGGATTAAACTAGATAAAGTACTAGATTTGGAATCAAATTTATTATCTGAGGGGGGCACAAGGCCACTTTTAGAGGGTCCTGCAAACAAGAGATTTAAAGAGGATCTTAAAAAAGGAAAAGAAGATGCTCAAATGACCCTAAAGGCCAAGGCCGATCCCCTTAAAAACCAACTTTCTCAAAAGGGACGGGAAGCCATTTATGGAGAAGAGCCTAGGGAAGTAGAGCTCGTTGAATAGAAAAATCAAGATATTCTAGTAAAATTGGAGGGTGGCACGCATCAAGGCGGCGCCCTCCCCTTTTTTTTGTATCGGATCTAGAGGGGTTAGAAAAAGGGTACTTGCTTTTCTAATGATGGGAAATTCCAGATTTTCTTTAAGCTCGAATTCGTTAGGGCAATAAATTTCTAATGGAGCCTGATTGATAGGATCTTGCAGCCATTCAAGAGATAAAATTTTTTGAGCGGAATCAAAGGTAAACTTAAGGAGTTCTCCAGGGATCCTTTGCGGGTAGGGTCTAAGAAATGGGGTCAAATCATTTTCCTCCCCCTCTTTATAGATAGAAAAATTCTCAAAATTCCAGGCGTCTCCTTGTGGTGAATAGTGCCAAAAAGTCGCCGAGAGCCTCTGTTTTTCCAAAAGGGTAAACAGTCTATCAAAGCATTTTTTTCGATCAGTAACAGAGATATCACGGGAAAAGCCGGTTTCCGACAGCAATGACGGCACTGGATGGTTGGAGAGTATTTCGAGCTCTTTTTCCATTTTTTTCAAAATATAAGAGGATCTACCCCAAACCACTCTTTTCTCCAAGTGGGAGTAGCTAAGGTTAGAGAGGTATTTTTTTAAGTAAAACGCGATTCCCTCATACCAATGAAAGGAGAAGACCGCATTTGTTTGCAGGCTTTCGGGAAGCGTTGGAATATTTTCCCCTACCAAGCCCTCGATAAACAAAAGATAATTGGGGTGTACTTTGTTCAATCGCTCTTTGAGCTTTTCCACAAAAGGGAGATAAAAATCTCTTTGGAAATCCAAAGGGAAATGTCTAAAGGTAAAGTAGTAGGGGTTCAAAAGATGAAATCTCCCCTTTTCTTTACTATAAACACCCTCTTTTTCAAAAGGGCATCCATCTTTGAATATGCCTATACTTTTGGGATTTAATAGTATGGTACCCGTCTGAAATAGACCTGTCCATTTTCTTTCGAACACCTCCACTTCACAACTCAAGCCCGCGCCGATCTTTAAGGAGTCCATGTATTTTGGGGAGGGTCCAAGGGGATTGTCTGGACGCTCGTGAAGATTTTTTCCAATCAGACCCGCGCTGGGCTCATTCATGGTGTTGCACCCTACTACACAAGGGTTTTCTTTAAGTCTTTCCATCAAATGACAGACAGCCTCTATGTAGTGGCTCTGAAGGAACTCCTGGATGTTTTTTTCCCCTACTCGTAATGAGGGTGTGAATGTCTCTCCTCCAAAAAAAAGGGTAAACATGGTTTGGCAAGCGATTCTATTGTAATTCAAATACCACGCTAGATGCAGGTATTCGGGATTTTGTTTTTCCAAATGACGAGGATCCACCAGGGCATCTGCTTCAAAAAGTCGTTTAAGGTCTAAACCGGCAGCTTCAAGAGCCCAGCGAGGGGCACCACTGCCAAAAAGATGGCGCGAGAATAGATCTTGATGCATATCAATCACTACATAAATACCCCTTTCAGCAGCCAATCGGCAAAAATCGACCACGTAAGTAATATATTCCTCGTCGTAAACTTTTGGCCCTTTGCCCTCGATCGCTTCCCATGTAGTGAGAAACCGGATATGATTCATCCCTAAATCTTTTATCCTGTCAAGATGCTCTTTTGCCTCCTCTAATGGAAAAGGTCTATTGACAAACGAGCCGTTTTCTGAAGAGGGGTACTTACAGATTCCGGATACATTTACCCCCCTCAAAAGGAGCTCGCGCCCCTTCTCATCAAGAAATTTTTTCCCTTTCGTAGTGATCGATAAAAAAATAAGAGGAACACAAAGGAGGTATTGCAACATTTAAAAGGTACCACTATTTAAATTGTAATTTTATCTGGTGTTGGTAAACCGACGCATCGGGATAGAATTCGATCTTACTCTCTTCTTTTAATATTTGAAACTGCCCCAATGTAAAAGAGCCCGAAACATAATCGAATGAGGGGGGAACCCAAATTCTTACAGGGCTTGATGAGGAGTTTTTGAACCAAAATCGCAATACAAAACTCTTTTTAAACGGATCGTAAGCCTGATGGGTAACGTAACCGGGCAAAAGCTCTACGTGGGGGGATAAAAATGGGGCGTAGTCATTTTTTTCCCCCTCCTGATAGATCGTAAAATTCTCGTGATTCCAAAGATCCCCTTTAGGGGCATATTGCCAGACAAAATAGCTTAAATCAAGCCGGTCAACAGCACTCAATGTTCTATGAAAAGCTCTAAGGCGCTGTTTTGACCCATCTTCAAAAAGAAAGCGGCCCACATCCCGTGTAACACCCGTTTCGGTAATGACGGTCGGAGCATCTTTGCCTAACCTTTTTTTGTTTTCCAAATCAATATGTTTGAAATCCTCTAAAACGGCACGACTCACTTTAAAAGGGAAACCAAAACGAATTTTTTTGAAAAAAATACTGTAGTGTAAAAGAGGGATATATTGCTTGAATACCATGGTAAAGGGTTCATAATAATGGATTGAAGCGACAAGATTTTTCAAAGCATCCTCAACTAGAAAGGGGGAGAGCTCCCCAACCCCCTGCTCAATAAAAAAGGACCATTTAGGATATTTTTTTCCAATTTTTTCCCCGATTGAAAGGATAAACGGGCGGTAAAAGTGCTGATCAAACGAACTTTTTTTCCCATTTTTAAAATAATTCGGTTTTAATAGTTCGGGATAGCCTTCGCTATTGATTTTGTATACCCCGTGTTTTTCCCAAATACACCCGTTTTTCCAAATAGGGATCTGATGTGGATTCAGTATTCTCTTTTCTTTCTCTTTTTTTCTAAAATACGAAAATTTAATGAACGGCACCGATTGGGGAAGGCCTGCCCCTATCAAAATCGATTGATAGGGTGAAGGGGATATCCCCAAATCCATAAACATATGGGATTCCTTTAACGCCGAGCCTATCAAACCGGGGTTTGGTTCATTCATGGTATTAAAACCTATGATCCAGGGATTTAAAGAGATTTTTTCTAATAGTTTATCTAATGCCTTTATGTAGTGGTCTTGCAGAAAATCCTGGATATTTTGCCCCTCCACTTCAAGCTTCGGTGCGAAAGTTTTTCCCCCAAAAAAAAGGGTGAACATCGTTTGACACGCAATTCGTCTATAGGCGTTGAACCAATTAAGATGCTTAAGCTCTTTTTCCTCATGGTGCTTTGGATGGATGACCGCATCTGCTTTTACCACCACGCTTAGGTTAATACCTGCAGCTTCAATTGCCCACGCAGGGGCTCCACTTCCGAAAAAATACCGGGAAAAGAGATCTTGGTGCATATCGATAAGGATATAAAAACCATAGGAGCCCGCCTTTTTTAGGAATCTGTCCACAAAATCTAAATATTCTTCATCGTATTTGTTTGGTCCTGAACGCTCAATAGCATCCCAGGTGACAATGTAACGAATTGCATTGAAACCCAATTCTTTTAACCGTGAGAAATGGGAGTCGGACTCCTCCACAGAAAAAGGGATATTTATATAGGAGTCGGTCTGTAAATCGGGTGTTTTGGAGGCTCCCGAAAGGTTGATCCCTTTGAAACGTACCCTTGCCCCCTCTTTGTCCCAGAAAAAACCCTCTTGAACCGTAAGCAAATATCACCCCAACGGAATCGTGAGCAACGGAGCACTCGATTTTGCATCGGTCGCTTGAAGATTATAAAGCTGTAACAACAAAACAAATGTCCGTTTGGACTGCATATCACCTAGATCTATGTAAAACCAGTACCCTTTATAATGGACTTTAACAAAGGATTCTTTTGGTTTGGTTTTAGAAACTTTTACCTGCATAAGACCATGTAAAACCTCCTGCCAGTCAAAAGGTTTTCCGTCTAGGCGATAGGTTAAATTCACCCATCCTTTGGAATAATGTTCCTGAGGAATCTCTACACCAAAGGCAAGATGGTACATCATGGTTAAAACTGATCGGGGAAGAATTCCTATTTCATTAAACTGGTTGATTTCAATATCCAAACGGATTCTATAACGCCCTTTTTCCTTTTTTCCATAAGGTAAAAGATACGTCAGCTCATCGGTATTAGGGTTATCGATAGGAACAGAAATTTCCAAGGCATTCGCAACTAAGGTATCCGTATCTGCAGTTATTTTCTTTTTGGTCTCTACTCCCAGTGTCAATTCATCGATATCCTGGAAATATTTTAATAGCTCACACAGTCTCCCAAAACGGCGATATTTTGGGGGAATATCGGCAAAGGGGCCGTTGCGCGCGTTAGAGAGCTCATCGATGTTTTGAATGGTCAATCTAAAAACCCTATCAACATCCCAACCGGAGTAGATAAGCTGCACAATATTCATGAGGTCGATAGGCTTCATCATATGTCTAATGAAATCAGCCCCCTCAAGAGGAGCATATTGGATTGTAGGGACGCTTGACCACGAGATCTCCCCACCCAGCGTTGTGGGGTTATCAATCGAAAATCCGGGTATCGGAAAAAAGGCGGAAGCCTTTGTTGTTTCGGAAAATTGGGAGGTGATATTCGCAACATCCAAAAAGAAGGGGAAATCACCGTAACGCAAACGCACCAGATTTAAAAGCATCTGCTCATTATTGGTTTCCTGAATCAATACGTTATAAGAATTTCGACCGGCACTA
This sequence comes from bacterium, assembly GCA_010029555.1. Lineage (GTDB taxonomy): Bacteria > Chlamydiota > Chlamydiia > Chlamydiales > RGXB01 > RGXB01. The sequence goes on along the minus strand of RGXB01000009.1, from coordinate 4,916 downwards.
CCCGTCATCGCGCTTCTTGAAGAGACGTTACATCCTAGTAAACATATGAAAATGAGTGCGTTGCGCCACATAACGCCCTTCTAAAGATTTACCACATTTTTGTACATATGAGAAAACATGATGCTGCAAATTGTTTTTTGGTTTTATTGAAAAAACGTTATGCTCTGCAGTTTATGGAATGGTGGATTTTCCCCCTCATAGGGGCTTTTGGGGGCTTTTTGGCAGGCCTAGGCGGACTTGGCGGAGGGATTATTATTTCTCCCCTTTTGGTTTTGACTCTTCAAGATCCTTTACAGGCGGTTGCTACCTCTCTTGCCTCAATGACAGTTCCTACATCCATATCTGCCTATTTGCATTCTAAGCAACGCTCCGTCGATTTTTCCTCCTACAGAAAAATGTTTCCGGGGGTATTGATTGGAAGTTTTTTAGGGGCATACATTGCAAAAGAGGTGAATCAAGAATTTTTAAGAAACTTTTTCGGAGTATTCCTCCTCCTGATCTCATTTTTTTTTCTAATTGGTGTGCGTAAAATCCCCTCTGGTTCAAAAAAAATCCACAAGTCGGGCGAACTCTTTCTTTTTGGACTCGGGTGCGCTAGCCTTGCCTCATTTATGGGTATCGGTGGAGGAGTGATTGCAACAATCTACTATTTTCTATCGGGTATATCGATTAAAACGATGTTGGGGTTGACCGCTATGGTTTCTATGAGTATCTCTTTTATAGGGGCACTCCCCTTGTTGAATCAAGTCAATTACCTCTGTTTTCTAGGCATCGCACCTGTTAGCGCGCTTTTTGCCTATTTGGGCTTCAGAACCGCAAAAAGAATTGAGGGCAATGTGCTAGAAAAAATTCTTGGGATGGTTCTTTTCAGTCTGGGAATAGTATTACTTTACCCTATCCTAAGCAGGGCTTTTTAGGTGATAAGATCCGCACATCTTTTGCGGGGACTGTAAAAAGGCTATGGGTTTGCAGTGTTTGCAATAGCTCAGGTATTTTCCGGATCAGACGTATAAGAGAAATACGCCGAACAAGCAGGCTTTTTTCATAGAAGATTTTCTCATAACGAAGCTTGTAGAGGTCCTGATGACGACAAACCTGGTCCACCTCTTGTACGCTACAATCGGAGGTGTGCACATCTTCAATTCTTATTGTCCAACGGTAGCGCCCGATTTCGTAGCGGTAGGCGCCGTTTGGTAACGGCACATCAATCACACGTATCAAAGTAGAAAAAGCTTTTCCTTTACATTTCCCCGATTTCTTGGAAGCCGTTTGCCAACACGAAGCTATCTTTTGCAGGGAAAGTTGAGCAGATACCATGGGCATTCTTTTGTTTTCTTTAAAGAGAGTTTAATAATACCTTAACATAAAAGCAAGGAAATTTTTTAAGATAAAAACGGATATATTTGCCCAAGATCCCTTTTTTTCTTTTATCAATAAAAAATGCTAGACAAAGACCTCTTAAAAAAAGAGGTCTTGAGATTAATCGACAATTTGAAGCTGTTTAGCTTTTTGCGCTAAAAGGTCGGCCAATTTAGGCACAAGGGGAATCAGCGCTTCAAATGGGGGCAAAAGATGATGTGGGCCCCTATTTTCGCTTAATGCTTTGGCTAATTCCAAAAACAGTTTCGAGGGGATCATTTTCAGCCGATTTTGGCTTGCCATTAAACCCATGGCCGGAAAAATATAGAGATTATTCGCTTGCGTTCCATGATAGATTTTCCCTTTATAATCAACGGGGCTAAAGGGGCTGCCAGATGCAAAAAGGGCTTGGCCATCGGAAAACTCTATAGCCTGCTGTAGCGTACATTCGGCTTTACTTGTCGGATTGGATAGAGCCATGATAATAGGTCTTTTAGCCAGTCTTGTCATCTCTTCAATCACCTGTTTGTCGAAAATGCCCGGTTGCATGGAAGCACCTATCAAAATTGTGGGTTTGAAGGTTTTAAGCATTTCCATAAGATCTTTTGTCGGTTTAAACTCTTTTGCAAACGGCTTGAGATCAGAGCTAAGCTCCTCGCGTGATTTTGTTACCAGCCCTTTTGAATCGACAAGGGCTATGTTATCTAGCGCTTTAGATTTTGCATTTCCATTTTCTTCAAGATAATCGACAATGAGCTCTGCAATCCCTAAGTTGGCCGAGCCGGCTCCGATGAATAGAATCCTCTCGTCCTCCAGCTTAGACCCTTTTTCTTTTACAGCAGAAAGTAAACATGCCATGGTGACACCCGCGGTGCCTTGAATATCATCATTAAAAGAGACAATCGATTTCTGGTATTTTTTCAAAAGATTGCGGGCATTGTCTTTTGCAAAATCCTCCCACTGCAAGAGAACATGAGGCAAGGTCTTTTTTACCGTCATTACAAACCGGTCAACAAAAGACTCGTAATTCTCCCCTTTGAGGCGGTACTTTTTTACCCCCATGTAATGGGGATGGGCTAAATAATCGGGATTGTTTGTCCCTACATCAAGAACAATCGGCAAGGTCTTTTTGATATCTATACCACCAAATAGAGAATACAAGAGAGTTTTTCCCATGGATATTCCCATTCCTCCAACTCCCAAGTCCCCCAAACCCAAAATACGCTCCCCGTCGGTGACGACGATCACCTCTACTTGGGGCATCTTTTTTAGCGTTTCTTCCAGTGAATCAATCGTCTCCTCACTCACAAAGATCCCTCGGAAACTATTCATAATGACAGAAAAATTCTGACAAGCAGCTCCAATGGTGGGTGTGTAGACAATAGGCAATACCTCATGAATGTGATTTTTGGCAAAATCGGTAAAAAGATGGGTATCCTCTTCAATCATCTTGTTCAAATAGATAAATTTGTCTAGAGGGTCTTGTATGCGTGTAAACTGCAAATACCTACGTTGAAGCTCTTGATCGCGCGTCTGATTTTGATATCCAAATGGTTGGAAAATCGACCGATTCAGTCCCATATCTTGCCTTGATGTGTTTTAAACGTTGATTTTTCCCTGAAAAAGTTTTGGCTTTCAGGTGTTCGATTGCGGTTGCATACTAGCAAAAAAACAATTTCAGGCGTTAGAAAAACAAACTGCGAAACTATTCGAGGTATTGCCTAAGGCGTCGAGGATTTAGGCTCTAAGGAAGGAACATGCCTAAATCGGGTGGTGACCGCCGTGATCCATATCATAAAGACCGCCATTGTTACATAGTCAATCCAAAAAATTGGCAAAATCAGAATAGCCAAAGAGGCAATCGCTTTTGCACTTCTGTAGAGAAAAACATCGATCACCGCTTTAGCTTTGAATTTCTGATCAATACCCAACGGGATATAAAGCATCTCTTTGACTACGCCAAAAATCGAATAGTCAAGCGCTTTGATAGAGCCATAGGTAAAAGCGATCAGGCCAAAAGAGGGGAGAAAAAGGAAGCTTAAAAGAGCGCTGGCTAAAAAAACGGGTATACTTAAATGGGATCTTTTCAGCCCGATCAATTCTATGAGAAAAAAAGAGCCGAAAAGCTGTAATAGAACATTCATAATATTTACTAGCCCAAAAAACCAGCCGAAGTAGGCGGTTCTTTCATTGGTTGTTGTGAGGAATTGGGAGACATAAATATTAAACTGGTAGTCGAGTAGAGTAGAAGCGGCCTGCATGGCCACAACAATTAAAAGGATGAATCGCAAAAGCGACGAGGATTTGATCAAAGAGATCCCCTCAAAAAAGTCCGAAACCCTATTTTGTGAGAAGGTAATCGTCTCTACCTGATCGATTCTTTGCCTGGCCCGCATCAAAAAATAGTAGGCCAACAAAAGAAATAAGAAAAAAGGTAAAGAAAAATAGAGGAGCTTTTCGGTTCCTACGCGCATCGCCAAAAATCCTGGAATCATGCTCGCTAGCATGGAGCCTAATCCGCCAAATCCGAAAAAAAGGCCGTATAAGTATCTCGCTTTTGCAAGATGAACTGTGGAATTTATCACAGACCAAAGCTGCTGAAACATCAGCATTATATAAATGTCTTTCCAGATATAAAAAAAGAAGGGCCAAGCCCTGAAATCGTGAACATAGGAGGCTGTTGAGACATTGACGATTGCTCCGGCCAAAACGGTCAAAAAAAGCATCCTAAAACAGCCTATTTTGACAACAAGGATATTATATACGGTAACAATTAAAAAACTCGCCGGTATGACAGCGATCCAGACATAAGGAAAAAAAGGGACCCCAAATGCCTCCATAAATAGAGCATGTGCTACCGGTTTTGTGATCGAAGCTTCCGCAGTGATGAGAAAACTTGAAATCATCGCCAGGATAATGAAGAAAAATTCAAAACCTTTATATTTTTGTATTTCTTCTTTTAGTGCGGTCCACATGTTTTTGCCTCAGCTTTGGATGCTTTCAAATAATTCCTTTTGATCGGTATAGATCCAGAAAATCTCTTCCCCTTCTAGGCGCACCTTTTGCCCCTCCAAAAAAGTCATGCTGGTTTGGGTGGGGACGTCAATCCATACGTTTTTGGTGTTTTCATAATTTTTTTTCACCTCAGCAAGCTTGTCGATGGAGCATTTGTAGGCTTGAACCCGAAATTGGGGATCCTGAATAGCTTTTTCCTCATCCGGAAAATCTTTTAAAGAGGCAAATATGTGGTGATCGTTGATTTTCATAAAGGTTTGCAGATCCTCCAAAGCCCCCTGCTGCATAAGGATCTGTTTGACAACTTTTGCGTAATGGAAAGCATATGACCGTACCCTCCTGTGCTGATACAACCTCTCATGCATCCAGTGGCGAGCGAGTAAAAGAGCCTCCACCGAGGGTAGGCCCGACGCGCTGATCCCTAATCTATTCTCCTGATCGAGTCGTACAGAGCGCACCAGTTGGTGAAGATCAATTTTTCCGTAACTCAGGCCTGAGTAAAGCGAGTCACGAAGAAGATAATCAATTCTGTCGGCGCCAAA
>RGXB01000080.1 GCA_010029555.1 bacterium | reverse complement strand
AGATGACAAAAGATTTGCCCGATGCCCTCAAGCAAGAGATTATGAAGCACATCCCTCTGGCGCGGATGGCACAACCGGAAGAAATCGCTGAGGTAGTTTACCACCTCTCGATGAACTTCAGCTACGTTAATGGTCAAGTTGTGACCGTTGACGGAGGTTTAACTTTACACTAATGAAAAAGGAAGCAACAACATCATGAGCGAAAAAGTTGAAACAATTTTTGAAGAAGTAAAGAAAATCATCGTGGAGCAACTTGGTGTTGCAGAAGACAAGGTGACTCTTGACTCTACAATTATGGAAGATCTTGGTGCCGATTCTTTGGACACCGTAGAACTACTGATGGCATTTGAGGAAAAATTCAAAAAAGAGATTCCTGATACAGATGCTCAAAATCTTAAAACAGTTCGAGACGTTGTACACTACATCGAAAAACACTTAAGCTAGTTCTTGGGCTAGACCTCTCTCGAAAACGCACATTCAGGGAGGTCTCGTCTAAATCGATCTATTATTTGGGCTGGTGCCTTTTTAATGAAACCCATAAATCCCGTGTATCCTCCTCTTTAGCGAGATAGTGAAAGAACTGCGGGTCATTTTTTTGATGGATCTCTTCCACAATCTGTGCATTGCTGGTGAGCTCTTTATGCACCGGAAACACTAGAGTATTTTCGCTATGTACTTTCTGAGAATGTTTAGAGAGAAAAAAGTTAATAAATGCATGCACCTCCTCCCTTTTTTCGGTCGAGGCTGTGATAGCGAGGTTTTCTATATTAATAAAGTGCCAGTCCTTAGGCAGTTGGTAGTGGATGGGCACATTGTCTTTTTCCATCAAACGGGCAAAACCACTACGAATAAGGGCCAAATCGCAATTCCCTGTTTCAATTAGGTATTTCGCTCGGTGATCGACGTAGGCTTCTATGGATTTTTTTTGCATTTTTAAAAGAGACCCTACTTCTTGAAGCTGATCATCGCTTAAGTGATCCACTTTTCCATAAAGTGTATAAGCCGCATACATGATCGCCTCGACAGGATCGGGGGTCATGACAACTCGGTTTTTACCCTGCTCTTTGAACAGATCCGCTATCCCAAGATTGGACGGTTCTTTTGTAACTATCACATACGGCTCCCATTCCACAGGCAATGAGACCTCATTTTGGGGGTCGAAGCTTTGATGCAATAGGTAGGGGTCGATGGTTGCTATGTTGGGAATCAGGTTGTGATCAATACGAGAGATTAGCTTTTCCTCTTTTAAAATCCGAATCGCATAATCCGACGCACAAATAAGATCGTAACCTTTTCCATCGAGCGCTTTGAGTTTGACAATCATCTCCTCATTCGAGCTGAAAGGGTGGATATTTACATGGATTTGAGTGGTTTTTTCAAACTCCTCGAGCAGTTCTGGTTCAATCGTATCTCCCCAGCAAAAAAAGTCGATCGATTTCACCGGTTTTTGCAACCATGAGGGGCTAAAATGGCCTATATATATCGATGAATAGATAGCTAAAACCCATAAAAAAGCATAAAATAGACGACACATTAAAACACCTCCGTCCCTTTTTTTGAGGAAAAGAAAAGAAGAGCGAGCGGAATTGTAAGAAATAAAAGAATCGTAGAGAGAGCATTCACAACAGGGGATATGCCAAAACGGATTGAAGAGATGAGGTAGAGAGATAAGGTCTCCACCGAGGTTCCGGCGCAAAAATACGAAAATAAAAAGTCGTCAAATGAGATCACAAAAATCAATAGCCCAGAAGCAAGTAGGGCCGGTTTTAAAAGAGGAAGGGTAATTTTAAAAAAGGTTTTTGTGGGTCCAGCTCCCAAAATCAAAGAGGCTTCTACAAGACTTGGGGGAAGCTCTTTAAAACGGACAAACAGGATGGGTATAGCAAAACCAAGGCCAAGGACTGTGTGGGCGATCAAAAGAGTTTGGAATCCTAAAGGTACCTGAAAAAGGCTGAAATAGCTCACAAGACCGATCGCAAGAACCAGCTCTGGAACAATCAGATTGCTGTAGAAAAGCGGGACAAGGTTTTCCCCTTTTTGTTTGCGGCTCAGGTAGTAAATAAAGCAGACACCCATAAAAAGGCTGAGTAGCGTCGAAAGGGTGGAAACAGTTAAAGAGGTGGTAAAGGAGGCCCAAAGATCTTTTGACTCAAAAAGCTCTTTATACCAATGAAGGGTAAATCCCTCCCAAGGCGACGGAAAGCTTTTAGAATTAAACGAAAAAAGGACTAAAACAATAATCGGTACATATAAAAACAGGTACACCGAAAAAACAAATAGGGGAATCATCTATGCCCCCCTGTTAGCCAGCGATTGAGGGCGAAGGTCCCTTTATAGAGGATAAATGAACTGGCCATAAGAAGGGCTCCCGATAAAACAGTGAACGCTATCCCTATTGGAGCGGTTTTTTCCCCCATGATGAATTGGGACACAACCGATCCAACGTACATGAATTTGTCTCCCCCCATCAACTCTGGGATTACGAACTCTCCAAACGCAGGAATAAACACTAAAAAAAAGCCGGTCCGAATCGCTGGCATCAATACAGGGAGCACCACACGTCGAAAGGTTTGGAATTTTGTAGCGCCTAAATCCATCGAGGCCTCGATCAGGGTGGGATCGAATTTTTCTAAAGATGAGTAGATGGGTAGAGTCATGAAGGGCAGGTAGTAGTAAACCATCATCAAGTGCACTGCAAAGCTTGTATTTAAAAAATGGATGGGCTCATTAATCAGGTGCGTCATCAATAAAAGCTGATTTAAAAAGCCCCCTTTTTCAAGAACAAAAAACCAGGCATAAATATGTAAAAGAAAATTCGTCCAAAAAGGGATGATGACTAAAAACAGCAAAAAGTTTTTAAAACGACCCCCTTTAAGAGCAATCGTGTAAGCAAGAGGAAATCCTAAAAAGAGGGTGATGCATGCGGTTGTAAACCCCAATTTTAGCGATTCAAAAATAACCAAGAAATAGTCGAGCTTCAAAATTTGTTTAAAATGGGATAGTGTGAAACCTTCAAAGTGGCCATCAATGTGAAATCGGGAAAAGCTGGAGATTAGCATCAAGACAAGGGGGGCATAGAAAAAAAGAAACTGCCACACCAAAGCGCTAGAGCCAACCCCAAAGGGGGCCTCTTTTTTCAAAAGCCTTTTTAGGTTTTTAGGTCTACTAAAGGGGATCAGGTCTTGGGGTAGAGCAATTGTTTCCATTTCATCGCTCCATCAAAACGACATTCTCTTTTTGCCAAGAGATATAGACCTCATCATCGTAGTTGATTTCGTCCCGAATGAAGTGGTGCTCATTTTGTTCAAAAACAATGATTTTACGACCGGTATTGAGTTTTACGTAGTATTTGGTCGACATCCCTTCGTAGACAATCGATGTTACAATCCCTTTGAAATTGTTTGAGAAATTGGCTAAAGGCTTTTTTGAAATGTCAATTTTTTCGGGGCGAATTGAGGCAACTGCGGTGTTGTTTTTGTGGAGCCAAGAGGGTTTTTCTGCAACAGAGATATTCATGAACTCGTTGTTAGTGCTTTTTAAGACAACCTCTTTGTCGTAAATCTCCTCGATGGTCCCTTCAAACAGATTTGTAGAGCCTACAAAATTTGCGACAAACGCATTTTTGGGGAATTCGTACACCTCTTTTGGCGTGCCGATTTGTTCAATAGTGCCTCCAGCTCCCATAACTATCACTAGATCAGCAACAGTCAAGGCCTCCAGCTGGTCATGGGTTACGTAAAGGAAGGTCATCTGCAGTAAATCCTGCAAATCGATCAACTCGATTAACATCCTCTCACTGAGCTTGAAATCCAGAGCGGCTAAGGGTTCGTCAAGTAAAAGAACGTGTGGCTCGGCTATAATAGCTCTTGCAATTGCAACACGCTGCTGTTGTCCCCCCGATAGCTCCTCAGGGTAGCGGTGGTAAAGAGGCTCAATGTCAAATGATTTTAATAATTTTTTGACACGTTGCTCGATCTCTACTTTGGGTCGACGCTGAATTTTGAGACTATAGGCAATATTTTGCTCAACGGTAAGGTGGGGGAAGAGGGCATAATCTTGAAAAACATAATTCATTGATCTTTGGTGAACCGGAAGATGAGAAATATCGTTTTCCCCTAAAAAAATACGACCCCAAGGCCAATTGACTGCTAAAAACCCTAGGCTACTACTCGCGACAATCAGACATAAGGATGCAACTGCGGCATCTCCCAAACTGAATGCTATTGTGCCTAATACGCTTAGCATAATGATGCAACTGCCCGATGACAGACCATTAAAACCGTCAATGATATTAATGGCATTAGCAATGCCAGCAGTTGCAAAGGCAGTGAATAATACGGCAAGCGGCCAATAAATAAATAAATAATCTAGCCACGGGATACCGGTGTTCTGGATCGCAATGCCTGAGATTAAGCAAGCGAGGGTGCCGCTGGTCATAGTAGCCAAGAGTCGGGTGCGGACACTGATGCGGCGAGTAAAATCTTCAAGTAATCCAAACAGAAATGCTGGGATGCTTGCGAGGAGCATGGGGGTAAATAGCTTGCGGGTGTCGGCGGGGATAAAGGCCCAAGACAAGATTAAACCTATCATAATGGCAATGCCGCCAATGCGTGGTGTAGCATGAGCATGCATTTTTTGCACGCCATCGGTATCATCTAGGCTGAAGTGGCCATGCCACTTAACCGACAGGACTAATAACCAAGCGACCGTGAATGTGGTGACGCTAGCAGTAAATATGGCTGGCATGGGAGTAATGAATTAGGTCAGTCTTTAAGCCGCGAATGGAACTATTGAATTTTTCGTCCTAGAGCACGCCGCCAGCTCTGCTGTAATTGCGCAAGCTTCTTTGCAGTCTCGGGTGACTGTTGGGCGTTGCGCAGTGCATTGCGGATAAATACAAACAGCAACAAAACAAAGCCAGAGCCGAGTGTAGCGATGATTGCCATTTGTGCTTTTTTTGGTTTGGCTTTCCGCTCAGGCGGAAGCGCTACATCCACCACTTGAATCACGGCACCTTCACGTGCTTCATCGATGCGTGCCATTTCGTATTGCTTGGTAAAGAGTTCGAATAAGGTTTCTTGGTATTTATAATCGCGGTATTTGGTTATGTAATCACTGCCACCACGGCTGGTGGTAGGTTCTTCTTGTTCAGCGCGTGAC
>RGXB01000079.1 GCA_010029555.1 bacterium | reverse complement strand
CGAGCCAACAGAAAAAAAAGCACAAGGGCAAGTCCCAGGGGGGAATAAGTCCAGGTAATTCCATTGATGGGCCTAAAGATCAATGTCCCCCCTCAACTATGGATTGTGGTTAAGGAGATTTTTCTATGAAAAAAAAAAGTAGGCCAAAAAAGCAACCAAAGAAAAGCCCGTTAAAGGGTGTGCTCGGTGGCGCTTGTTTTGAGACTTCCGCAAGAATTTCTCGTCCTCCCAGGAGGATGGGATGAGGTTTAGGTTCTGGATGGAATTTTTGTCTTCTTGAGTGGCTTTGAATAGGACGACATTCATTTCTTTGTCTCCAGAAGCTTTTTCATATTAAGTTCCATTTGGTAGTGCGGAACGGGATGCCAGCTTGCAATAAATTCTCCGACTATTTTAAAGCCGATCTTTTTGTACACATGGATTGCGCGGGTGTTGGTTGCTTCAGGGTCTATCAGCACTTTATTTATGTGTGAGAAATGATCTATTAGAAATTTCCTGAATCATAGCAACAGATAATCCTTTTCCCAGATAATTTGCATCTTTGAAATGCTTTAGCATGGGCAAAATGGAATTAAATAGAGCTTTGATAATCCTGAATAAGCTCTTGAATCACATGCCTTGCATTATTTGCTAATATGGGATTTGTGTCCTTGTAGTAGGGCAGAGCTATGACGGCATTGGATAATGCCCACCCACGCCCCCTCTCCCAGGTAGCTTCATCTACGTCTAAGCCAGAACGGAAAATGCCTCTCATATGAGCTGGCAGTAGATTCCATGCAATAATCAAGTCACAGGCAGGGTCACCTATTCCTAAATTATCAAAATCAATAACGCTGATTAATCGATGATTTTTAACTAGCAAATTGCCAGGTGAAAGATCTCCATGCATCCAGACGGCAGGTTTTGACCATTTAGGGGCTTTCAATGCTCTTTCCCAGAGTTTTATTACTGTTTGTGTATCGATCTCTTCAAGCTGTCGTATTGCCTTCCTCGTTTTTATGTCTTTTTCCTCTAATGGAACCCCACGATTGCACTGAGGTCCGTTAGGTAAATCGATCTTGTGTAATGCCTGAATAAATACGATGAGATCGTGCACTAAGATTTCAGGAACTTGCCCAACAACAGGGTTGCTACCCTCCAGCCAGTTGAACACAGTCCAAGGCCAGGGATACTCTTTTGTTGGCTTACCCTTTTCAAGGGGCAATGGAATAGAAACAGAAAGAAATGGGGCTATCTTATGCAGCCACTCGAATTCCTTGCCGACATTTAGCACAGCCCAGTCTACGCGAGGAAGCCTTACTAGCTTATCACTTCCTAGACGATACAAGGCATTGTCTGTGCCAGCAGATGAGACAGGCTTAAGCGATAAATTAGCCCAATGGGGGAATTGCTTTGAGATAAGCTGATGGACAAGGGCTTCATCAATAGGAAATTCATTTTTATGCATTTTTGTCATTAAATCTTAATCCTCAATGAGTGCCTTGATTTTAAATAACATAGGTTCTTTTAGTTTGCGATATTGTTTTTCATCGTGGTTAGCTGTGGTTGTTGCATTTCTCTTTTGAGAGGCGTATTCCTCCACTGCTTCAGGATGGGTCCTGAGATAATCCGTTATTTCAGTGAGCTCATTCTATTCTTTGCTAGACGGGTAAGTTAAGTGAATTTGGTATCGCCTAGTCCCTTCTCCCAAATCTGGCAAATAAGCGACAATAAAAAAACTTACCAGCTGTAGCCACTTTTTTCAAAGGGGGTGTCTTACGACGACTGGATAAAATCTTAAAAAAGCTTCTCACTCTTGTTTTTTTCCCTTTGGGACTGCGCTCAGCTGATACCCTCTCCCATATTTACCTTAAGCAGCTACCAGAAAAAGCGGTACGCCATTTTGGAGTGGAAACGCAGTATGGGTTAAAAGTGGAAGAAATTTATACCCCTGAGACTGTAGAGCAGCTCCAAAAAATTGTGCAAAAAGCTAAGAAAGAGAGTAATCAAATTTCTATCGTTGGTGCCGGAATGAGTCAGGGTATACAAACAGTTCCTGTTGACCCAAAACAGATCGTCATTAATTTGTAAAATTTGCATCAGATTGAACTATCGGACGATTTAGAGACGGTGACTGTGGGTGCGGGAGCTACTTGGGCGCAGTTGCAGTTAAAGCTCGATAAATGTGATCGATCGGTAATTGTCAAACAGGCCTTATGACCCATTCAGCATCGGCGGATCGATCTCTGGAATCAATCGAGCTAAATACTTTTTTTAAAAAACGATTTACATCAAGATGCAGCTCCCTTTTTTTGCTGTACTCGACGAGCTTGACGGATTGATAGAAAACTCAAGCTTGCTTAATCTATAGCGGCAGTACTCACCGTAGGTGCTGTGGACAAAAAATCTTGGTAGATCGTAGGGATTTTTATTGACTGCTACTTGTTGTCCCACGAGCGTATTGGCGTCGATTCCAAATTTTTGAAGACTTGCGGCAACAATCTCTGCGTCCGTCTTGGCATCAAGAACCCAACCCGATAAATTTTCCACTAAACTAGGTTTTGTTCTTTGTTCAAAGTTCGGAAAACAGCGTACAAGATCTATTTCATGGGCTAATGTTAAAAGAGTTTGTAAAAAGGCCTTTGGATTCCAATGAGATTTATCCTTGTATTCAAGCATCTTATTTGGGTTGCAGCTGTGAAGGATTAAGTCTCTCGTATCCTCGATAATTTGTGGATTGATACCCATCCCGCTTGCATAGTGCTGATATAACTCAAAGGAGCGTAGTTTCATCTGATCACGAGTCTCAGGTCCCGACGATTCATCCGCTCTACCTGCACGAAGAAAGAAAGCAGCAAGCCTTAGGTTGACTTGTTGCTCTTCAGTTAATTTTTCGCAAAAAGTTTTTGCCTCTTGTCGACCATTTTTTGAAATAAAATCCAAAAGAACCTCTAAATAACGGACTTGGCGGTAAGAGTGAGTGCCGTTGTGGTTCGGTCTGTAACAGGTATAATTTTTCTTGTTTACTTGAAAAGGGATGTCGTCTTTTGGATTTGGATAGGAGCGATTAATGGAGATTGTATTTGCTAGATTAAAGACTTTAGGTAAATTTTCTAATTTTGGAGTTAAACGGGGCTCGAGAATGGCAATGGGCACTACAAAATCCTGGGAACCGGGATTGGGAGTTACGTGAAGATCTGTTGACCGACATTCTAAAACTGGGAAACGTCGTGCAATTTCGGCACGTAAGTCTTCATATACAGGAAAGCGTGTTTGTATTTCTTGAAATCGAAAGGGGAGAGGAACAAGTTGCTTTAAGTAGTTTGCTGCCAAAGGCCCGATTCCTACAGGTTGCCGTCCCTCAAGAACAGCTTTTCGTATTTCTGTGGAAGATACATGAGAAAATTCCCTCGATTCTTCAAGTACTATCCGATTAGGGCCGCTAATTCCTCTGTCTTTGCCACGGTTTTGAATAAAAGCAAAAAACTGTTTCTGTGTTTTCCAATCAGACATTCGGATTTGCAGATCAGCACCCGCAGCAAGCACTACAAAAGAATCCGGATTTTGAGCCTGTATATCCTGATATTTCTGGACGTGTTGTCCTTTGCCTTCAAAACCGCAAAATTCTGGGTTTACCCCTTGCGGAAAATATGCTTTACTATCCTGAATCGTAAGCTTCAACAATCCTTCGCGTTGTTGTTCGTTTAGTTTTAAGGAATCAGCGCTTGTTTTGCTTTGCAAATAGCTTTGTGACGCTAGACTAAAAAAGACTCTACAAGCTACTGCTCCCGATTTTTGCACTGTCTTGGCGGCTTCTGCTGCTACATTTAAATGACCTAAATGTGTGGGGTTCCCTGAAATAGGAGTATAGATAATCACTTTTTTACCTTTAAATTGACCTATGCCAGTTTCTTGAGGTGAAGTTGTTGCTGAACAGCCCTTGGATACTGCAGATGCCATAACGCCTCATAAATTAAAAAAATCTTTATAATTATATTATTAAAAAAATTTATTGGGGGACATCTTTATCATAACAAATCCAATAACTAGTGATAGATTCCTTTTTGAAGAACTTTTCCAGCCCGTTTAACGTATTTTGCAGCCCAACGCCATGCATCCATTCTTGGATGTGTTTTTGTCCGATTTGGTAGTTATGTTATTGCCCTCTAGGGGGATGGCTATTCAATAGGAATTACCTCGGGAGGGAAAAGCTGGTCCACCACCCCTTTTTACTGTAAATTTTATAAAAATACATATAAAATAGTTGTGGTTTTCACTAAAGGAATGACATGCTAGGGGTGGGGCAAGGGGGTAGATCGGTTGTTTTTTCTGGGCTTTTTCGGTCTTCGCTTAGGGCATCGTCGCATATTGCATCTTCCCCTAAAGCATTAGAGTGTTGTGCTTTAAGGAGCTTGCCCTTTCCACCCTTGTTGTGTACGGGGGCTTTTCAAGCTTTAGGGGCGCGTCGTTTCCATAATCTATCTTTTTCTTTTGATCCGCCAAAAACCGACTTACGGGCTAAACTAGCCCTACATCTTCCTAAATCTCTCATAGGGGGTCGATATTCGAGCCTCTATGTAGATCCTGAGGATTTGCTTAAAGAGCCCTCGCTGTTGGAGAAATTTTTACCCCGTCTTGAGTGTTTTACCTTCAATTTGAATCAAACTTCCCCCTCCTTTCAGGAAAGATTTCTCGAAGAGCTAGAGAAATTGACCGTAAAAGAGCCCCGCTTTGAGGGGTTAATAGCCCCTTTTGCCTCGAAGTTTCTCTGTCAAAGGGCAGCTTTTTCCCCATTTTTTTGGAATCTTGTAGCGAAACATAATCGGGTGGAAACAGCCCAAGAGATGCTCTCGATCTTGCAAACCCAAGGGGGTGAGCCTCTTTTTATGTCGGAAAATTCCATACTTTCCTCTTTCCTACTAGAGAATTTGGGCACATGGAAAATAGATTCTGACAAGTTTTTGCTACAGCTTTTTAAATTAGCGGCTACAAGAAAAGAAAAAAAGCTCACTTCTCTCCTTTGGACGCAAGTGCAAAAGAGCTGGGAAACAATTGTTTCCAAGGTTGAATTCTCCCTTTTTTCCCAAAATACTCTCTTGGACGAACTGCTCAAGCAGGATTGGAATATTCTGAAAGAGGCCCCTATTGAGTGGATTTTTCATGTTGGCGAAAAAGGGGGCCTTCACACGCGTATTCAGCTTTTAAAGTTTTTAATGATGAAAAATGAGTCCTACCATTT
>RGXB01000078.1 GCA_010029555.1 bacterium | reverse complement strand
AAATTGCAGATGCCTTTCAATCCCGTTGGCAACGTTTTGCCGGTCTTTTCACGAGTGATATCGGTATCGACTTGGGTACGGCAAACACTCTCGTATATGTGCGTGGGAAGGGGATTGTCTTGCAGGAACCCTCCGTTGTTGCGGTAGACTCTATGACGAATGAAGTCCTAGCTGTTGGGCAAAAAGCGAAAGCGATGCTTGGAAAAACCCCTCGAAAAATTCATGCTGTGCGCCCTATGAAAGATGGGGTGATTGCCGATTTTGAGATCGCCGAAGGGATGCTTAAGGAGTTAATACGACGCGTTAACCCCTCCAGGACTTTTTTCCGCCCCCGAATTTTGATTGCCGTACCCTCAGGTATTACCGGTGTGGAAAAACGGGCTGTTGAGGATTCGGCCATTCGGGCAGGCGCTCAAGAGGTGATGTTGATCGAAGAGCCGATGGCAGCTGCAATCGGTGTGGATCTTCCTGTTCATGAACCCTATGCCAGCATGATTGTGGACATTGGTGGCGGTACAACCGAGATCGCAATTATCTCTTTAGGGGGGATTGTGGAGTCCAAATCGTTGAGGATTGGTGGAGATGAGTTTGATGAGTGCATTATTAACTACATGCGCCGCACGTACAATCTCATGATTGGCCCAAGGACCGCGGAAGATATTAAAATCACTATTGGCTCGGCGTATCCTTTAGGAGAGAATGAGCTTGAGATGGAGGTGAGGGGGCGTGACCAGGTGGCTGGTCTACCTATTACCAAAAGGATCAACTCTGTAGAAATCCGCGAGTGCCTTGCAGAGCCGATCCAGCAGATCATTGAAAGTATTCGGATGATTTTGGAAAAATGCCCTCCAGAGTTGTCGGCAGATCTTGTTGAGCGTGGAATCGTCTTGGCAGGGGGAGGAGCTCTAATCAAAGGGCTAGATAAGCATATCATCAAAGAGTGTGGATTGCCGGTGATCGTAGCGCCTAATCCTCTTTTAGCCGTTTGTCTAGGAACGGGGAAGGCTTTGGAGCATTTGGATACTTTTAAAAAACGTAATTAGCCCCATCTAAAGAGGCTTGAAAAAAAACCTCAAGGGGGTCGCCCTTGAGGTTTTTTTTTATTAGGCCCAGGTGTGAGCCCAGTTAATGTCGACAAGTTCTGAGATGTCAAAGAAATAGTTCACCTCTTTGATTCCGTTCTCAGGGCTGTCAGAACCATGCACGGCATTGTTTCCGATGCTCGTACCGAAACGCTTACGGACGGTCCCCTCTTGAGCATGTTGTGGGTTTGTAGCGCCGATAAAATCTCTATGAGCTGAAACCGCATGCTTACCCTCGATTGCCATTACAATACAGGGTCCAGACATCATAAAAGTCACAAGCTCCTCAAAGAAAGGGCGCTCTCTGTGAATTTCATAGAACCCTTCTGCTGTTTTACGATCCATGTGCATCAATTTGATTCCACGGATTTTAAACTGGGGGTGTTTTTCATACATTGAAAGGATTTCACCTGCGTGTTGTGCTTTTACGGCATCGGGTTTGATGATCGCAAGTGTCATTTCTGTTACGATGTCTGGTTCCATGCTCGACTCCTGACTGGTAAGGGTTTTTTTTGTGTTATCTTTAAGGCCGACAATGAGGGTTCATCTTGGCCAAAAGAGTATTCATTGTTTTCTGCTGGGAGAAAAAATTTTTGTCCCTATTTTACCCCTTAGCTGTGGAGAAGTCAAGCGAATCACCCTTAAAGGGAGACCTCACAGGCTAAATTGGTGCCCAAGATAGGAATCTATGACCTCGCGGTTGGAGCACAAAGCCTCTTTTGAGCCCTGGTGTGTAACGACCCCTTTTTGGACTAAATAACTCTTGTGGGCAATTTTAAAAATTTCCCTTACATTGTGGTCGGTGATCAAAAAGCTGATCCCTTTTTTGGATAAATCCAGGATAAGCTCTTTTAGCTCATCAATGGTCACAGGATCTATCGCAGCAAATGGTTCATCCAGTAAAAGGAGCTTTGGGTTTTGAATAAGTGTGCGAGCGATTTCTAAACGCCTCCTTTCCCCTCCTGAAAGGGTAGGAGCCAGTTTCTTTTTTAAATGGGTCAGCTTGAATTCTTCAAGTAGTACCTCAAGACGCTCTTTTCTTTGTTGTTTTGTAAGAGGCATCGTTTCTAAAATCACTAGAAGATTCTCCTCAACACTCATTTGGCGAAATATGGAGGGCTCTTGTGCCAAGTACCCCATTCCGCATCGAGCCCTCTGGTCGATCGACAAACGACTAATAGGGCGATCTTCAAGGAAGATCTCCCCCGTGTCCGGTTTTTCCAGCCCCATGATCATATAAAAAGCGGTCGTTTTTCCCGCTCCATTCGGCCCTAAAAGACCCACAATCTCATTACGCTCAATCTCTATCGTGATATTTTGCACGACTAGACGGCCGTTGTACTCTTTAGAGAGGTTTCTCACGCTTAAAAGGGGCATAATTTTTCACATCTAAATCATCAATAATACACTCTATAGGACCCTCAACAAAGGCTTTATAGCCCTCAGGGGTTTTAAGATAGAGCACCTTTTTTGCCAATATTTTCGATTGCACACCCTTTTGCTGCATAAGAATCGGGTGATCGAAAACCTCTAAAATTCCCTCCCTAGGGAGAATTCTTGCCTGGGGAGCATAGAGGGATTTTTTTTCTAATGTATCTGTTATAATGACGTTCCCCTCTAAAAAAAGCCCCTCTTTTTTATCTAAAGTGAGTCTGTCACAACTAAAATCAAACTGATCCAGAGTCCCTTTTACCTCATGAGAGATTTCAGAAAAAAAAGAATTTTCGACCCTTTTTGCTTGAAATGAGAGGGTATTCGGAAGGCTTTCTGTGGCTCTTATAAGGGAATTTGCGGTGAATTTCGGCTCAACTTTCTGATCGAGGCCACCTGTAGAAAAGCGCTCGGTAGTTAAGGAACACAAAAAAAGGGTGATCCCTAAAGATAGCCAAACAGTCGTCTTTAGGATCGCTTTTCCGTACACGAATCTCCTGGATTAGAAACTTCTTCTGAAAAAAAACTTTTTGTCTCTTGATAGAGTCGGATCGCTTTTTTTAGAAGGGGTGCCGCTTTTTCTAAAGGGTAGACTGTTGTCGCATCGCTTTTTGCGTTTAAAGGGTCGTTATGAACCTCAAGAAACAGTGCGCCGGCACCAGCAGCTACTGCAGCAAACGCAAGTTGGGGGAGATACTCCCTTTGCCCTTGAGTAAAGCTCCCCCCTTTACCAGGGAGCTGGAGAGAGTGGGTAGCATCAAAAATTGTTGGTGCAAAGGGCTGCATGATCGGAAAAGAGCGCATGTCGACAACGAGATTGTTGTAGCCAAAAGTTGTCCCCCGTTCAATCAAAAAAACTTTATTATTTTTAGCGCATCGACACTTTTCGACAGCTTGGGACATATCTTGGGGAGCCATGAATTGCCCTTTTTTGATCGAGACAATTTTCCCCGTCTCGGCCGCTGCTACGATGAGATCTGTTTGGCGACACAAGAATGCAGGTATTTGCAGGATGTCCACGACTTCAGCAGCCTTTTTAGCTTGGTTTGGTTCGTGGATATCTGTAGTGACACTAAGACCAAAATCTTTTTTGACCCTTTCAAGGATGCGCAGCCCCTCATCGATACCGGGTCCGCGGAAGCTATGGTAAGAGGTGCGATTAGCCTTATCAAAACTTGCTTTGAATACGATGTTGATTGCGAGCTCTTTTTTTATGGAGGCAATTTTTTCTGCCATAAAAAGGGTGTGAGCTTCAGATTCAATCACACAGGGGCCCAGAATGGCAAAAAAATCCTCTACGAGGTTAAAAAAGAGTGTATCAGACATAAAGACATTTGAGAGCATAACTTTACCCTTGCATTCGAATCAAGAGATTCTCTATTATATAGCGATAAAGCTGAAGATCTTGGTTGCTTTCTTAAAAAAGGGGCATCCTTTTTTTATAAGCTTGTATGGACCGATAGCTCAGCTGGATAGAGCAACTGCCTTCTAAGCAGTAGGTCGCAGGTTCGAGTCCTGCTCGGTTCATTTTTAACCTCTTCTTTTCAAGAGAGAATTTTTGGCTCTCTTTCTTTTGAGCTTGTTCTTATCGACAAGAATGTGGGCCATAACATATCTAGACAAAATGTCAACGAGTAAAATTATGTTGCACGTTTTTCCATCCCTGACCAAGTTCCTTATGGAACACCCATCACCCTGTTTTTTATTGCATGAGGTGGTCAAGCAGCTCGAAGGGAAGTATGCAGAGGGTGTACAGCTTTCGATTGCCGACTATGAATATTATCTGAAGCATCAAAGCAACCTCACTAAAGAGGAGCAAATGGTGCTGCGCCAAAAAATTATGGGGCGAAAAGGTCCTAAAGAGATGGCGCAAACCCTTTTTCCTGTTGCTGCTAGCGGTAAATTGCCCGGTTCGATTGTTGTCACAGCGCACATGAGCCCCGATATCGACACAGTTGTCTCTTCTTTCAATGGGTGGATGGACGCCTTTGAAATGGATGTAGCGGAGAATCTCCATCGCTGGAATGTGCCTAATGATCCCAAAGAGATCCTTGAGGTGAAGCTCCTTTTTATCAACCATTTTGGTCCCCATTTCTTCTCGATTCTAGCTGATAACCGCAGCGCTTTGACCTTGACTGCACTCGATCTTGCTACTACGCAGGGTTTGAAGATGCATCATTATGAGGATAGAACATTGGATGTCTCTTTAGAAGAGTCGAAACATGCGTGTTGCGTGGTAGATGAAGAGGGGAATTTTATTGGTGGATGGCTCGCCGAGGATGTGGAAAAGGTGCGCGTTGTCATCGATGGTCTTAACCATTGTATCCGTTGGTTACAAAATGCGTTTTTTCAGGCATTAGTGTCCAAAGGGGGCAATACACAAGCGCTTTTAGAAAAGAAAATCGAAGAGTTGGAACCCTATAAGGAATTTTCCGCAGTTAGGCGAAAGCATTTAGACGTATTTTTATCTAAAGTACTGGACGTATCTCAAGGGGTTTTTGCTACCGTTAAGGATTTTTTAAATATTTTAGAGAGCAAATCCAAATTTGGATTTAACCCCTTCCTTGAGGCGATAAAGGGGCACAAAAAAGGGGAGACGGATGATTTGGAAAAATTGTTCAATCTTCTTTCGGATCCTTTCAAGAAGTTGCGCTCACACCTAGACACCTTTAGGATAGCTCTTCTTGTGAAAATTTAGGATGATACCCAAATACATAAGGATGAACCTGCCGAACGACTTCATCATTATAAAAAACATCGATTGCTTT
>RGXB01000077.1 GCA_010029555.1 bacterium | reverse complement strand
CAATAAGCATCGAAGATCGTGGTACAGCGGTGGTGAAAGCGGCTGAAAATGACCGCGATCAGGTTATCGATACGCTTTTGCGAAATGGTCCAATAAGCATCGAAGATCGTGGTAGAGCGGTGGTGAAAGCGAGTTCTCTTGATGGCCCGAATACGTTACGTATAATCGAAATGCTTTTAGAAAATGGTGCTCAAATAAGCGAAGATAATCGTGGGGAGGCGGTGATTAATGCGGCTCGAAATGGCCACGTTGACATAGTCGAAACGCTTTTACAAAATGGTCCAATAAGCGACTGGTATCGTGAGTGGGCGGTGATTAATGCGGCTCGAACTGGCCACGTTGACGTGATCGAAATGCTTTTGCGAAATGGTTCAATAAGAGAAGATTATCGTGGGGAGGCGGT
Source organism: bacterium (assembly GCA_010029555.1). Classification (GTDB taxonomy): domain Bacteria; phylum Chlamydiota; class Chlamydiia; order Chlamydiales; family RGXB01; genus RGXB01. Next base: position 4,956 of record RGXB01000077.1, on the reverse strand, counting down.
GATGAAAGCGGCTGGTAATGGCAACGTTCAGGTTATCGATACGCTTTTGCAAAGTGGTCCAATAAGCGAAGATCATCGTGGGCGGGCGGTGATGAAAGCGGCAAGATTTGGCCACGTTCAGGTGATCGATACGCTTTTGCGAAATGGTCCAATAAGCATCCAAGATCGTGGGTGGGCGGTGGTGTATGCGGCTCAATGTCAAAACCCATATTTAATCCAAGGTACAATCGAAAGGCTTTTGCAAAATGGTCAAATAAGCGACATGCATCGTGGTTCGGCAGTGGTGCATGTAGCAACACGTGGCCACGTTGACGTGATCGAAATGCTTTTGCTAAATGGTCAAATAAACGACGAGGATCGTCGTTCGGCAGTGTTGAATGCGGCTCAAAATGGTCACTTTCGGATTATTGATAGGCTTTTAGAAGGTGGTGCTAGAATACCCAGAAATGCTCGAAATGAGGCAGTAGGGATTGATGTTCCTTCTAGATATTTCCATGTCCCAACATGGGAAGATTTGGAAAACAACCCTTTAGGTTATCTAAAAAGTTTTGTGGAAATAGGCCCTAGTCCTATTTTGTTTGGTAACGGGCGTGCAGTTGACTTGGGTGGTGTAACAAAAGATTTTGTAACGAGATTAGTAAATAGCCTAAAAGAAAAAAAGTTGATTTGTGCAGACGATGAACTCGGATTTGGTGATTGGGTATCTCTGCCCGTAGCAAAAAATAAGGAACAAGAGGAAGCCTTAGGTCTTTTCGGTAGATTACTTACTCATCTTTACATGAGAAACTGTGATCGAAGGGACAAAATCATGATCCCTAAAATTCTTGATCCGCATCTTTTTGCTGTAATGTTAGCTGGTGAGGGGAATGAGCTAGTCACCTTGGACTCCTCAGAGAAACTCCAAGATATTTGGAAAAATCCTTCCACTGCGAGCGATGATTTGATCTCTTTTGTAAAGGCGGGTGTCGACTTTGAAGGGGAGAATAAACCTTTTATGCATGCATTCTGCGAATGGAAAGCATCCGTTCAAAAAGGATTGCGGCTATTAAAAGCGGGAATCGGCCATCCATTAACTGCTGCTATGGAAACTCAAGAGGGTTGAAGGACCCTTAAGAACGAGTTTTTTGGAAGAGAGATTACGGCGCAATTAGTAATGGAAAATTTGAATATACGCCAACCTAAACAATTTGTAGAAACCTATACACAAATGGTGGAGTGGTTGAAGGCTTGGATAAATAAAGCAAGTATAGACCAACTAGAAAAATTTTTACATTGTGTAACCGGACATAAATCTTTGAATATGGGGAAAATCCGTATTAAACAAAACAATCGTCGTGGGGAGTTGGCTCAGGCTTTAGAAATACATACATGCTCAAATTCTTTAGCACTTCCGCGGGTAGAGAATATGGACGAAGCCAGAATATCGTTCAAATTTTATAAAGATTTAATTTTTTATAAAATTTTTGTATAGTAGTTCTAAAATTTAGGTATAGTTTTATGTCTAGCGGGGTAAGACCTAACGACAGTAGAGTTGAAGGATTTGGATGTATAGAACCCGATTCCACATCTAAGGAAATTGGGATCTGGCAAAATTTTCGACAAGCTGTTTCTCAGTCATTAGTAGCAATAACAGCTTTTTTAAGACCTAGCACTTTATTAAATGGAAGCAAGACACCAACTCAAGCTTACGATCCTCAAACTACTAAACAAGAGAGAATTTCACAGATCCAAACCCTCTTAGAGGGGATCATTGAAGGAGCAGGAGCTCTAGCAGAACATAAAGCCCGTGGGAAGAATCTCCTTCGTGCTGCTTCCTTGGGGCATCTTGATGAGTTAGAGAGTCTTTTGACTGGATATTCTCAAATCAGCGGGGAATATCTTGGCCAGGCAGTGCGTGAAGCGGCTGAAAAAGGGCACCTGCAGGTTTTGAACAGACTTCTTTCAGGTCAAGTCAAAATTGACCAAGAGTTTGTAGGATGTGCATATACTTTAGCAGCTAGGAACGGTCATACAGGTGTGATCAGTAGGCTTCTTGAAAGCTATCCTCGAATTCCCGGATATTCACGGGATATGGCGGTACTTGAGGCAGCGGTAAAGGGTCATTCGAATGTAGTAAGGTTGCTCCTTAAGGATAATGGTAAAATTGATCGAGATACACATGATACGGCGGTACGTAAAGCAGCCGGGAAGGGGCATGTCGGTGTAATTGAGGTTCTTTTTGAAATTGATTCAGAAATTAGCACGAAAATTCGAGGATTGGCGGTACGTGAAGCAGCTGAAATAGGACATTTAGGTGTTATCAATTTGCTTTTAGAGGGCAGTGCTCAAATTAGCGAAGAACATCGTGGTTACGCTGTAGTAGAAGCGGCTAGAAATGGGCATCTGGATGCGCTCAACAGGCTTCTTGACGGTGATGCACGGATTCCTAGGTATGTGCGTGATCAGGCCTTAAGTGCAGCAGCTGGAAATGGGAACTTGAACATAATCAACAGACTTCTTGAGGACAGCGCTCAAATAAGTCATCAGTATCGTGGAAATGCTTTAATTCAAGCAGCTTTGAATGGTCATTTTTCTGTTATGAGGTGTCTCATGAGAGATAGCAACGATCATATAATAACATTTGAGGAAAATATTATTGAGAGCGCACTCAATATAAGGCATTTATCCCGCGGTATCCAACTAGCTACACTTTTTAGTACAATTTACCAAAATGTTCGCTCGATAACACCGAGATTCCAGAACATTCTTTTTGATCGTATCAGTACCTTAGAGCAGCAACAACAACAAACCCTAAGAGATATGATCACCATGATCCCAGTCCAAGAAGAACCTACAGCTAGTTTGCAAGACTTCATAGCTCTTCCTGGAACGTTATATGTGCCAAGCTGGAAAGATTTGGAAAGCAATCCTCTTGGATATTTAAGAGCTATGGTTGAAATGGACTTCCAACGGGTTTGTTTTTCTGATGGAAAAGCTATTGATTTAGGTGGATTAACAAAAGAATTTGTAAACAGATTGATTTTAGGCCTCAATAAGAAAAAATTCATTGTAACACACGAAATACTAAGTCAGGTCCTTCTCCCAATTGCAGAAACTGAGGAGCAAAAAGAAGCGTTAACCTTATTTGGTCGGTTACTTACTGATCTACACACAAGAAATAGCGTAAGAAAGGACAAAATCATGATACCTAGAATTTTGGATCCGAATTTTTTTGACGCTATATGCAAGAAAGAAAACGAAAAGCTAAATTTAATAGATTGTCATACTTGGCTCAGAAATGTATGGAAAAATCCCCAGAGCAGTAACTCGATTCAATCTGTTTCAAGCCTCTTAGAGGGTAAAAATAAAAGCGAGCAAGAGATTTTGACTTTGATTTTAGATTGGAAAAGTTCGGTAATTTTGGCGTTTGAGTGTATAGATCGGGGTATCGGTCCAACTTTAAGAGAAGCTATGAGAGATCAGAAAGGTTGCTTAGCTCTAGGAAGAGAATTTTTTGGACAAGAGATAAATGCTAAACTGGTGCTTGAAAAGTTAGAAATTTTGCCTCCTGCAGAGCAACATTTACGACAAAATTTTGATCTGATGATACACTGGTTTAAAGAATGGATTAATCAAGCACACCCGAACGATTTAGAAAGGTTTGTATTTTGCGTTACAGCAAATAGATCTTTAGGGGAGGGTAATATAGTTCTAAAACCAAACTTTTCTAACGGAAATCGTGGTACCGCTTTGGAAATACATACCTGTTTTAATTCTTTGGATTTCCCGTATTTACCTGGTATCACTAAGGAATTATTTTTGGATGCTCTAAACGTCGCTCTAGATTCTGAGGATTATAATACGGGCTAACAAATACCAATAAAAAATAGATAAATAAAGCTAATCCAGAGCAACTAGAAGAATTTTTACATCGTAAAACCGGACTAAAAATTTGGGTATGGGGAAAATGAATATTCGGCAAAATACCCGTTCTTGGTAGGCGAGTGCGGCCATAGAAATACATACCTGCTCAAATTCGATAGATCTGCCGCGGGTAGATAATATGGACCAAGAAAGGTTTAATCAAGCCTTGGAAGCAAGATTAGAACAAAAAAGTTATAATGTCGGCTAGTAAACATCTCTTTTTTGGGTGGATATCTATTTAACTTATTGATTCTCAGTATAGTAAAAACAGCACAAAAATCCCTTTACAAAGTTTATAAAATAATTTATTTATTATTTATTTTGTAGAGGGAATCACATGTCGATTGGGCCAGGGGGGCACGTTGGACCTTCAGCTTTTGGGGAAAGGGAAAAAACAACTCATTCTGGAATGAATCCAAGCGAAAAAAAAATTCAATGGGTCGTGTTGGCGGCCTTTGGGGATCTTAAAGCTATTAATATTCACCTTGAAAAAGGGACTCCAATTACCAATCAAGAAAGGTCTTTGGCCATTAAAGCCGCCGCTAGGAATGGTCTTGAACAGGTAATTGACAGGTTTTTGGCGGGTTTTGAAATGCCTGAAAAGGAAAGGATAGAAGCCATAAAAATAGCAGCGGGGCAAGGGAAAGAGGGTGCTATCGACAGGCTACTAAGGGCGTTTGAAATGCCTGAAAAGGAAAGGATAGAAGCCATAAAAATAGCAGCGGAGCACGGGCAAGAGGGTGCTGTGAATAGGCTACTAGAGGGATTTAAAATGCCTACGTGGGGCTGTGTCTCGGCGGTAAAATTGGCTGCAGAAAATGGGAACATTAGAGTGATAGAGAGATTGCTTCAGGAAACAACAATAAACCCAGACGATCTCTCTAACCCTATAAATTATGCTTTTCTCCACGCAACACAAAAAGGGCACAATGCTGTTGTGGGGTGGCTTCTTGAGAAGTGCCCAAATATCAACCCTTCTATTCGGGGCAGGCTAGTAACTGTAGCAGCTGAAAAAGGGCTGAGCTTGCTAATTGAAAGGCTTTTGCAAAATGG